>JAZQKM010000243.1:0-10900 GCA_045542155.1 Eubacteriales bacterium | reverse complement strand
AAGAATTGCGGCAAAATCGGCTCGCGCAAGACCGGATTTTTCGCTGACAATTCGAATCGCTTGCTTGACGATCGGAAGCGACAGATTGAGATGCTCGGCAATCTCCTGATTGCTCATACCGAAGGCGGCAAGCTTTGCCACCTCGCGTTCCTTTTGCGAAAGCGTTGTCAAGATCTTCTTGCCGCGCACCGCACCCGAAAGCTTCGACCATCCCTCATTGTAGACCTTGTAGAGCTTTTTGACCGTTTGCCAAGCGCCTTCATCGATCATCGACAGCCGCTTCTCCATCAGGCTGTCAAGCGCGCGGCAGTATTCCGCAAGCACGCCGTAAAAGCGATCGGGAAGCGCAAGCGCAAGCGCACGGTCGATATGACGCACCGCATCGTCGTCCTTGCCGCAGTTGTGATATACGGCGGCACAGGTCAGGCGCAGATAGATCTCAGCCATCACGGTGTTCCTCTCGTTCGCCCAACAGATCAACGGCTCAAGCGTATGCGGCACCGCTGACATTACGTAAAGTCCTTCCGCGCCGTGCAGCTTCAGAGTACCTGTTGCCACCGAGTAGGCAATCGCATATAAATATTTGGCATAATACACCTTTGCAGCAGGGTAGGCATCCTTGTGCAGAGGCTCAAAACAGCCGATTTTAAACCACTCGGGAAAGTTTTCGACATTGTAAAGCATAATATCAACCGCGCTGATAGCAAGCTGCATGGCATCGCGGTCATAATCACTCTTAGCAGGTGCTTCGGCAATATGAATCTTGGCACGGCGCCACATTTCAATATCACCCTTCCAAATAGCGCACATAGCAAGCAGCATACCTGCGGAAATAACCGCGTAAAACCCCGAATGCTTGCCTAAAAGATAGTTTGCACTATCATATACCTTGTCTATCTCCCCTCTGGAATAGGCAACCTCAGCCTCAAAAAGAACCTGTGCCTCGTGATTGTAGGCTAAAGACGCACCAACCTTGTCGGCATCTCCGGGCGTATGATAAAGATCACTCATATAAAGAAACGGCGTGTTGCGCGGCAGAGGCATATCTTCATCTAATCCCATTCGTCCGGCTTTGGTTCTTCCGTCGGCGGGCTTTTGGGCATCCTTGGGAATCATCCAATCGCGCCCGAAGCGATGCGCGCCGGGAATTTTCCCCGCGGCGCAAAGTAGCTGAACACGCCGCACACCAATCCCCCATTTTTTTGCTATTTCATCTATTTTTAAATATTCCATAAACAACAATCCTTTTGACAATCGGCAACATTTTGTTCGTTATAACGAACACAAATTGGTCGTTATAACGAATTATATTATATCAGAAAAGGGTTTTTTTGTCAATAGGAAATCTAAAACCTTTTGAAATCCTGCGTTTCTTCGAAAATATGGTAAGTTAGTTTCTAAAATATGCTTCATCCAAATCATCCGCCACTCTCTCTCTATCAAGTTTATGCAAAAAACGCTGTTATGCGTTTTTTGCCGTTTTAGAAATCCACGCGCAAGATGCTTTTTTGCACATTTCTTCTATATAATCGCGGCGTTGCAAGGCCTTGCGCCACTCCTCGGGGATAGCATCATAGCCATAAAGCGCACCTGCGAGGCCGCCGGCAACGGCAGCGACGGTGTCGGTATCTCTGCCGAGGTTCACCGCTTTGAGAACGCACTCCTGATAGCTGTCAGTGTTGAGAACGCACCACAATGCCGCCTCTAAGGTGTCAACAACGTAGCCACTGCTCCTGATTTCATCGCGCGGCAAGTCGGCAAAATTCGGTTTAAAGATGCGCTCATATCAACGCTACAAGAATATCTGAATGCTAGAGAGGTAATCGCTAAAAAAATCCAATCAGGAAAACTTTCCACTGCCCGCATAAACGAAATTGAAGATAAATGGAACAAAATCATAAGTAATCCTGAAATTTCAGAAGATTATCAATTGGCATTAGATTATCTTAGCGCAAAATATCGATATGGTGTCAACATCTATTAAAATCTCGCGTTTTCGCAATAAACAGAAAGGGCTTGTTCTTCCCTGCTTCAAGGGTTGAACAAGCCCGTTTTTCGACTTTGACCATAGGTTTAAGCACTTGCGGAGATTTTTGTACTTTTATCGGATATAAAAAGTGCAATTTTGATATTACTTCCTGAAGTCTGTCACGCTTATTACTTTTCCATTTAAAGCATAAGCAGAAAATACTAATCTGCCATTAGCGTCATACCATTTATATGTTATAGACCGTCTTTCTGATTTCAACGCATAATAATCTCGGCAAAGTTCGGTTTCATTAGGACTACCAAGTTTCGTATTTCCAATAAACTCGGCATCCATTCCATAGTATGGGGCATCAGCCGAGGTAATGCTATGACTTGGTTTCTTCTGATATTCGTACACACAATGTCCGTTCATAAAAACAGAATTTGCGTAAATTTTGTAGGAATCATCTCCACAAACGAAACGTGTAACCTCTACATCATCGGACTCTAAACCTGTGCGGCTTGTAAGATAATACACTATTCGAGTCATTTTGTCGTATTCAAGATAGTCAAGATTACTCGAATGTATCTCTACCCCGTATTTGTAGAAATCCGAGTAGGGCTCGGTAAATTTAATCTCAACATCTTCAAGCCCAAATTCAGATGATAGATAATTAGCAATATCGCTTTTTATGTTTCGTTTTTCAATTGCTCTACTTGTTAGAATCACTACGGGAATCGCAACAAGGATTACGACGATAATTAATAGTATTTTTCTTGGTTTTGTCAACAGTTTCTTGATGCCAGAAGCATTGGTTTCGGATTCACACAATTTAGCAATTATTGAATCAATAGCGAGTGCGAGCAAGCTGCCAATTAACAAACCCACTAATCCGCCGCCAACAACAGATATTAAAAATGGTATTAGATGAATGATGAAAAATACTATACTGAATATTCCATACTCCCATTCCATTTCATTTTCTTGATACCACTCTAACCCCCATTGCGTAAAGAACAGTATTGCAAAAGCAACTGCTCCAACAACTGCAAGAAGCGAATAAAAACTTTTAGGCAGTTTTTTATTATCAAACATCTCATCCACCCATTTCTATGACTATTCTATTTTGGACTAAACCTTCCTCCGCTTAGTGGCTTGGGGTTAAAGGATTTGTTTGATGCTTTTCCTTTTCGAGATGGCGAAGCATAACCCTTACTGCTTTGGCATGGAGGATGTCCAACGATTTTTTCTATTTGACTCATTGTCTCTTTGTCATTATTCATTATTGCTATTTCATATGCTTTAGAATAACTTATTTCGAGCTCGCTCTTTTTTTCTTTTTCTCTATGCCTAAGCTCCTTTTTAATCGCATTTTTCCGTCTGATTTCTTCTTGTTTTCTGCGTTTAAGTGCTTTCTCAGCTTCTCGTCTCTTTTTGCTATCTTCAACCCATTGATTATGCAGGTCATATATTTTAGAAACAGCATCATAGGAATCCAGAAGATATTCTCCACACGGATTAATTAGATGTGAATCTACAGCATAAAAGCATTTCGTGTGTATATAAATTTCTCCAACATTGGTTTTGAAAGTATTTGTTGTTTTTCGTGGCTCTAATTTGCACAATGCGACAAGAACTGTATTCTCGTCAATTATACGCATAATAGCAAGTCTATCAGGACTCATATTTAAAATAGCTCTGCGCTGTTTTGTTATCGTTGAATCCTCGCCATCGTATGAATTTATTGCAACAATATCGCCTTTCCTCATTTGATTAGTCTTTATCATTTCAAAGCATCCTTTATTATATCGCATTTCTTTCAATCACATCATAAAAGAAACGTTTTTTCTCTTTTTCATTCAATCTCTCATATCCAAACACCATTATCCGTGTTTTAATTTCGCTTTGCGTCTTTTTTCCAAGATTTCGGATACGAAGAAGCCCATCATCAGTTATCAAATCAATAACTTGACTAATCGTAAAGAAACCTGCTCTTTTCAAAGAATTATTTGCTCTTGGAGAAAAATCAATATCATCAATACTCATATCACAAGCTTTCTGACTAAAAGGAATACTAACTTTAACACTTTTCCCAAACACTCCATATAGTGTTGCTACAAGTCCATTCCTATCAACTGAATTTACAAGTTCGGTTACGATTTCTTCTCTTCTCATCTTTTAACCCTTTCTCATTATATCATATTTTTGATTCTTTTTCAAGCGAACCGTTTAAGTTCGCTAATCAAATTATATCACAATACAAAAATGGATTGAATTTTTAGATAAAATCGCATTTTTTCAAGCGAAATCTCCAAAAATTCAATCCAAATATGTTTTATGGTATAATGAGGGTTTATGCTAAATCTCAATAATGACCTTTTTTCGAAACATTACCCCAAAAATTCAATCGAGTTTTGTTTTGTGTTATAATATAAGTTTAGACCTATTCCTTTTGCTCGTATCACTTCTCAATATCGCCCTTCCAATCAAGGATGCCACCGAACTCCACGATGTTCGTGTATCCGAGCTTAACCAATTTTTCGGATGCCTCTTTGCTTCGACGACCGCTACGGCAATACACCATAATGAGTTGTTCCTTATTTGGCAATTCGGCAATCTCGTCGGTTCCTATAGACTCATTGGGAACGTTGACGGCATTTGGAATGTGTCCTGCCGCAAATTCATCGGGACGTCGCACATCAAGAATGATATAACCCTGCTCTTGCCCCATCATGATTACAGCCTCGTCCATTGTAATTTGACGGTAACTGTTCGTTTGACCTTGAGGCGCTGCGCATCCCGTCAGGAAAAACGCAGAAAGCAAAAACGGTATCAGCTTTTTCAGTTTCATAAATTAGTGCTCCTTTGTGAATAACTCTTTCGCTTTGTATTTATTATACCACAGTTTTTTCTTCTTTTCAACCATATTATATAGGCACAACGATGGGATAAACATCGATGAAGGGTGAGTGACAACAAAAAGAGCAGGACACCTGCTGGTGTCCTCCTCTTTTTGGAGGCGCCACCCGGAAGTCCGCCCTCCGCTGCGCTTCGACGGGGGTTCCGTCCCGGATTCCACTGTGCCTGTGGCACGTGGTGCCAGTCCAATGAAAGAGGAGTGCCCCCAACGCGAAAACGCACCCTTTTGGGTGCTTTTGCGTTGGAGGCGCCACCCGGAATCGGACCGGGGATGAAGGTTTTGCAGACCTCTGCCTTACCGCTTGGCTATGGCGCCTTATTCAGCTCGGAATGGGGAGCGTTTCCCTATTCCGTATAATATTCAAAAGCTGCGCCACGTGTCACTGCTTTTGAAAAGAAACGGGCACGATTTTCGTGCCCGTGATTGGAGCGGATTACGGGGCTCGAACCCGCCACCTCCACCTTGGCAAGGTGGCGCTCTACCAAATGAGCTAAATCCGCGGAAATGGTGCCTCCGGTCGGAATCGAACCAACGACACGGGGATTTTCAGTCCCCTGCTCTACCAACTGAGCTACAGAGGCGAGGCAAGGGCTGTTGTATAGTGGCGACCCGGATGGGGCTCGAACCCACGACCTCCAGCGTGACAGGCTGGCGCTCTAACCAACTGAGCTACCGGGCCACTATGGTGGGAACAATAGGGCTCGAACCTATGACCTCCTGCTTGTAAGGCAGATGCTCTCCCAACTGAGCTATGCTCCCATTACGCTTGCCAGCGACTTGTATATTATATCACAACCTTTTTGGTTTGTCAATACCTTTTTTTCATTTTTTTAAAAATTTTTTTGCTTTTCTTTTTTTGTCCTTTTTAGGTCTGTTTTGCTGACTTTTTTGTCTTTTGTGAAAGGTCTTTGTAAAAATCCTTTTCAATTATGTGCAAAAGCTCTTTACAAAATGGGGCAAGTTATGGTATAATAATATATTACCCCGACGTCTCGGGGTGAGAAAAACTCTCAAAAGGAGGTAGCATTATGCCAAAATATGAAGTCCTTTCCCGTGAAATAGCAGAACAGATACAACAGGCAAGACAAGGCGCATCTCTTTCGCCTATGGCTTTTGATGACGGGCAAGTACAGAGAAGAATAGACCTGGCAAAAGATATTGCCACCATTTGGCGCCCGACCTTTGTTCATGATATTGATAAGATTTTGCACTGCCCCTTTTACAATCGTTATACCGACAAAACGCAGGTATTCTCGCTCTACAAAAACGATGATATTACCCGTCGCAGCTTGCACGTACAGCTCGTCTCCCGTATTGCGCGCACCATCGGTGCGGCTTTGGGCCTAAACCTTGACCTAATTGAGGCCATTGCTCTCGGTCACGACTTGGGGCATCCCCCTTTTGCGCACACGGGTGAGACCTATCTTTGTGAGCTTTACAACAAACACACGGGGCGTTATTTCTTCCACAATCTGCAATCGGTGCGCGTGCTGGATAGCATCTATCCGCTCAACATCAGTTTGCAAACGCTCAACGGCATTGCCACGCACAACGGTGAAATTGAGTGCGAAGAATATCTTCCTCGCCCAATGAAGAGCTTTGAAGAATTCGACCGCTGTATGGAACGTTGCTACACCGATTTGGCATACGCCAAGTCTATTATGCCCGATACGCTCGAAGGTTGTGTTGTGCGCCTATCGGACATCATCTCTTACCTTGGCAAGGACCGTCAAGATGCGGCTCGCACCAAAGTGGTGGAGGAAAGCTCGTTTGTGGATGACGAAATTGGCTCTATCAATGCTGAAATCATCAACAACCTCTGCGTAAACGTTATCGAAAACAGCTACGGCAAGCCCTATATCAAATTGGACGAAAAACATTTCAAGGCACTGCAAAAAGCACGCAAGGAAAACTATCGTCTCATCTACAACAACGCTGCTTCTCTTGCAAAATTGGATACGACCGTTAAGCCGATGATGACAGAAATTTATGGGCAGCTGCTTGATGATTTGATAAAGGAGAACAAATATTCTCCCATTTGGCGTCATCATATCAACGTCATCAACCGCACCTACTACAAACGCAGCACTCCCTACGAGGCAACCGAGCCCAACCAAATTGTTGTAGACTACATTGCAAGTATGACAGACGATTACTTTATCGCTTTGCACAAGCACCTTTTCCCCGACAGCTCCTTGCGGGTAAAATACAAGGATTACTTTAACGAAGATTCGAGAAAGAGAGACGATACCGATGTTTGAAAACGTCATCGCGGCAATTCGTGAATACGACCGCATTATCATTCACAGACACAAAAACCCCGACGGTGATGCGCTTGGCAGTCAGTTAGGTCTTGCGGGAATCCTCAAGGAAAACTTCCCCAAAAAAGAAATCCTTTCTGTTGGCGACACCTCGGCGCGTTACGCTTTTATGGGTTACACACCCGACGAAGTGGCAGACGAAGCATACAAGGGTGCGCTCGCCATTATTTTGGACACCTCTGCATCCGCTCTCATTGCGGACGAGCGTTACAAATTGGCGGACAAGACCGTTCGCATCGACCACCACATCTTTTGCGAAGAAATTGCACAAATTGAAGTGACCGACACCTCTTATGAAAGCTGCTGCGGTCTTATTACCGCGTTTGCTATGGAGTGCGGTCTTAAGGTTCCCTCCCCTGCTGCAAAAGCGCTCTACACGGGTATGATTACCGACTCGGGACGCTTCCGTTACGATTCTGTCAGCCCCAACACCTTCCGTTGCGCGGCATTTTTGATGGAGCAAGGCTTCCGCACCGATGACATCTATCGCAATCTCTATGCCGATGATTTTTCCTTTATTCAGCTGCGCGCAAGGTATGTTTTGAAAATTCAGTTGACCGACTGCAACGTGGCATATATCTACACCACGAAAGAGGAGGCCGCATCCTACGGTGCAGATGACTTTACACTCTCCCGCGGAATGGTCAACGTGATGGGCGAGATTCGCGGCATTGATATTTGGGTCAACTTTACCGAGACCGACGAGGGTGTGCTTTGCGAAATTCGCTCCAGCCTTTACAACATCAACCCCGTTGCCAAAAAGTACGGTGGCGGCGGCCACGCAAAGGCAAGCGGAGCCACACTCAAGGACCGCGAGGAAGCTATGGCACTCCTTGAAGACCTCAAACAGATTGGAGGCAGTAACCAATGAACATCGAAAACATGAGACGGATTCTTGACAAAATCAAGGAATACGACCGCATCATCATCTTTCGCCACAAGCGCCCCGATGGGGATGCTGTTGGCTCGACCAAGGGCCTGCGCGAGATTTTGCGCTTGACCTATCCCCAAAAAGAGGTTCTGCTCCTCAATTCCGACTATTCGGACTACGTTTCCTTCCTCGGCGACGAGGATGCACCCGTGAGCGATGAGTATTACGCAAGCGCTCTCGGCATCGTAATTGATACCGCAACCAGCGACCGCATCTCCAACCCCAAATACGCGCTCTGCCGCGAGGTCGTTCGCATCGACCACCACATCGACAACAAGCCCTACACCGAAATTTCTTGGGTAGAGGAAGAAAAATCCTCTTCTTGCGAGATGATTGCGGAATTCTATTACGCCTTCCGCGATGAGCTCAAAATCAGCAAAGAGGCCGCTACCTACATCTATACGGGTATGGTTACCGACTCGGGACGCTTCCGCTTCCGCTCGGTGTCGGGTGACACGATGCGCTATGCAGGAATGTTGCTTGACCAAGGTGTGGACGTTGACCACATCTACGCGCACCTCTATATGAAGGATTACAAAACCTTGAAATTCCACGGCTACGTGTTGGACAAAATCAAAATGACCGAAAACGGCGTGGCTTACCTCTACGTCGACCACCGTATGCAAAAGAAGTTTGGACTTTCGATGGAAGAAGCCAGTGCGTCGGTCTCCTATATGGACTCCATCAAGGATAGCCTTATCTGGCTTGCCTTTATTGAGGGACCGGGTGACGAGATTCGCGTGCGTCTGCGCTCTCGCTTTGTTACCTGCAACGAGCTTGCAGAGGCTTGGGGCGGCGGCGGACACGACTGTGCCGCAGGTGCAACGCTCCACAATAAGAAAGACGTAAAAACGCTGCTTGCACAAGCAGACGAAAGATTGAAAAACTATAAGGAAAACAACGAAGGATGGCTATGAGAATACTGATAACCAACGACGACGGCATTGCCGCACCCGCTCTGCCCCATCTTGTAAATTGGGCAAAGAGCTTGGGAGATGTGACCGTAGTCGCCCCCAAAATTGAACAAAGCGGAAAGAGCCAAGCTATTGATTTCTTCCGCGAGGTTGAAATCAAGCGCACTCCCCGTCTTGGCGACGTTGAGGCTTGGGCGATGGACTCTACCCCCGCCGATTGCGTCCGTTTTGGCATCACGGGGCTCAAAAAAGAATACGACCTTGTCATCTCGGGCATCAACCGCGGCTTCAACCTCGGGCACGACATTGCCTATTCCGGCACCGTAGGCGCCATTTTTGAAGCAGCGCGCTTGGGCGTTCCCGCCATCGCTTTTTCGATGGATTATGAGGCAAATGCCGAGAACGTCATTCCCTACCTTGATGGCATTTTGGAATTTATGAACGAAAACAGCCTTTGGGAATACGGCTCCCTTTACAACGTTAACGTTCCCAATGATGCACAGGGCATTTGCATCACCCGTCAGGGCGGAATGTTCTACTCCGACGCATTCGAGAAGCGGGATGGAGATTATTACATTCAAGTTGGCGAACCCATTCGCAATCCCGAGCTCGACCTCACCGTCGACACCGACGCCATCTGGGCAAACCACATCTCCATCTCTCCCCTCACCGAAAACAGAACCGATAAAGAAGTGCTTGCAAAATTGATGGGGAGATAATATGGATATAAACTTTGATGTTCAAAAAGTCTTTAGAGAGCGATTGGCTACAAGCATGGGGCTTGACTCATACACAAAGATTATAGAGCAAGTAAAAACAACCAATATAGCAACAGACAAGAATTTTCAAAAATTATTTAATGGGTTTTACTTGGTTAGAAGAAACGAGACATGGAGAAAAAATTATTATAATTTTTTTGAAACAATAAAAAACACGTCTCCTACTTTTGAAAGCATCATCACACATCTATACGAATTCTCCGGCAATATCGAAGCATCCTTTTCCAGCAAAATGTTGGCATCCATATTTCCCGAAAAGCCAATTTGGGATCGCTATATCATTCAAAATTTAAATCTTGAGTTAACCGGTAATACTCAACTTGAAAAACTACAAAATGCGATCACCATATATGCGAATATAGAAAAATGGTATGCGGATTTTTTAAAAACCGACAAATCAATGGAGTGCATTGAAATTTTTGATAATTTTCTTCCCGAATATAAATCAATATCTAACATTAAGAAAATCGATTGCATTATTTGGAGCATTCGATGATAGCACGGGCGACCAATGGTCGCCCACACTTTTTACTTCCAAATCCATACAAAGTCACTGTATGTCATCCTGAGCGAAGTCGAAATTTCTCCGAGCGAAGAGCGAGGTGAAATCGCGAGCCCTTAGGCGAAGCGGGATCTCGCAACGAATTTCGGTGGCTTACCAACGGAATGTTACATCGATTCAAAAGGCATCCAAACTCGCTCGGAGATCCCATCGTCGCATACGCTCCTCGGTTTTGTATCGCTATTCGCTCAACAAAACTTCGACTACGCAAAACGCAAGCGTTTTTCTTCGCTCAGGATGACATACGGTGGTTTTGTTTTGCGGGTTCCTTTTGCACTGCCTCTGTGCACGCAAAAAAGACCTTGATTCTTAAACAGAATCAAGGTCTTTTCTCATTCCATTTTATTCCTCTTCGGAAATTTTGTTGTAATCGTCTTCTTCAACGATGCAGCCGAACTTTTCGCCGCAGGCGGGGCAAAGAAGATTTTCGGGGTCGAGCTCGCTATCAAAGCAAACAGTCTCGCCGCAAGAGGGGCATACGATCTCACAGTAATCGTCATCCTC
>JAZQKM010000242.1:0-2830 GCA_045542155.1 Eubacteriales bacterium | reverse complement strand
GCCACTGTTTTGGTTTACGTGCAGGGCAAGGGCATTGTGCTCCAAGAGCCCTCGGTGGTGGCAATCGACACCAACACCGACCGCATTCTCAAGGTGGGCATCGAGGCACAGCAAATGCTTGGCAGAACCCCCGGAAACATTGTGGCCGTCAGACCTCTGCGTGACGGTGTTATCAGCCAATACGAGGTCACTCTCAAAATGATTCAGTATTTCATTCGTCGCGCTTGCGGAAATCTCTTTTTCCAACCGCACGTTATGATTTGCATTCCCTCGGGCATTACCGAGGTAGAAGAAAAGGCGGTTCTTGATGCCGCACGCGAGGCGGGCGCGCAAAAGACCTACCTGATTGAAGAGCCCGTTGCCGCCGCTATTGGTGCAGGACTGAACATCTATGCCCCTATCGGTAATATGGTTGTCGATATCGGCGGTGGAACCACCGACGTAGCTGTTCTTTCGCTTGGCGGTGTCGTTGTATCGCGCTCCACCAAAATTGCGGGCGATAAATTTGACGAAGCTATCATTCGTTACGTGCGCCGCAAGTATAATGTGCTCATCGGCGAGCGAACCGCCGAGGCGGTGAAGAAGCAAATCGGTGCGGTTTACGACCATCCCGAGGCCGTACACGTTGAGGTAAAGGGAAGGTGCATCCGTCAGGGACTTCCCAAGGTTATCACCATCAGCTCCAAGGAGATGATTGAAGCATTGGCAGAGCCCGTAACGGCAATTCTCGATGCCATCTGTTGGGTGATTGAGAACACACCGCCCGAGCTGCTTGGCGACATTTTACATAACGGCATTGTAATGACCGGTGGCGGAAGCCTGCTTTACGGCTTTGACCAGCTTGTCACGCAAGTGACGGGAATTAAGACAAGAGTCGCAAAGGATGCGGTATCCTGTGTAGCAATCGGTACAGGCAAGTCTCTTGACAACCTCGACCTTTTGCATGAGGGTGCTATCAACATCTCAAGAGATAAGAGAAGCCGCGCGTAACGCGAGTTCAAACTTTTAGTGACCTTGCAAGAAAGTTTTTGATAAAACTTTTTTCAAAAAGTTTTCGCCCTCAAGGCGCGTAGCCTTGTCGCAGTATGCGAAGCATACGGGAAGTTGCTGCAACTTCTTGCTTCAGCAGAGCGCGAAACTAAACCTTGGCGTTTCTTTTTGATAGTTTTTTCTTTGCGCCTCCATTTTGCAAAGAAAAAACGGCTATGGAGTTTATGTAAACAAACAAGCTGTTTGTTAACGAAGATTTGTCAGCCGCTTTTTTCTTTTGACGAAGTAGGCGCAAAAGAAAAAAGCTTTCAAAAAAGAAAGGCGCCGCAAATGGGGGGCGCCGCCCCTCCACCCCGCAAGCTTTTGGAAAAGCTTGACCAAAACTTGCTCACGGGGACACTTAACCTTTTAACAATGCAAGACGGTGATTTTTTCACCGTCTTTGTATTACCTATATCACCGAAAGGAAAATCATTATGTCCTATCTCATCCAAAATCGCAAGCCCGCATCGGTTTTTCGCTTTTTTGAGGATATCTGTGCCATTCCGCACCCATCCTATCACGAGGAAAAGGTAGCAGATTACCTTTGTGCCTTTGCCGCTCGGCGCGGACTCGAATACTATCGCGACGATTTGCACAACGTGCTTATCAAAAAGCCCGCGACTCCCGATAGAGCGGATGCTGCTCCAATTCTTTTCCAAGGGCACACCGATATGGTCTGTGTAAAAACTGCCGACTCCACCATTGACTTTATGAAGGACGGTCTTTCGCTCTATGTCGACGGTGACTTCTTGCGCGCAAAAGGAACCACACTCGGTGCCGACGACGGCATTGCCGTTGCCACAATGCTCGCGCTTCTTGACGGTGAGCTTTCCTCTCACCCCGCGCTTGAGTGTCTGTTTACTGCTGCCGAAGAGGTTGGACTTGACGGGGCAGAGGGCTTTGATTATTCCAAAATCACTGCGCGCAAAATGATCAATATGGATAGCGAGGATCTCGGCATCATCACCGCAGGATGTGCGGGTGGTCTGCGCTCTACGCTGACAAAAAAGTGCGAGATTGTTCCCTTCAAGGGTGAATGTCTCAAGATTTGTATGCAAGGACTGTTTGGCGGACACTCGGGTGTCGATATCTGCTCCGGTCGCGCCAACGCCAACAAGCTGATGGGGCGTCTCTTTGCCAAGTGGCAAAAAGCCGAGGGAGAGGCGCACTTGATTTCTCTCAATGGCGGCTCGAAAGACAATGCCATTGCAAGCATCTGCGAAGCGGTTATTGCAACCGCCGATGCACCAAAAACGACCGCACTCCTTCAACAAACCGCAAGCGAAATTGCTGCGGAATTGGCAGGGGACGACAAGGGGTTTTTCGTTACCGTTACACCTGCCGAGGCGCCCGACGGAATGTTTTCGGCAACCGACACAGCACAACTGATTGCCATTCTCGCAACGGTCGACAACGGTGTTAAGGAAATGAACTACAACATCAAATCCTTGCCCGAGTGGTCGCGCAACCTCGGTGTTATCACCACCGAGGGGAACACGGTAGAGCTCACGTTCTCTTCACGCTCGGCAATCGAGAGCCGTTTGGATGCTTCCATCGACGAGCTGGATGCTCTTGCTCGCATAACAGGTTGTGTTACCAAGCATTACAGTCGCTATCCCGGTTGGGACTATGCACCCGTCTCGCCTCTGCGAGACCTCTACGCACGTGCCTACCGCGAGATTACGGGTAAGGATGCTGTGGTTGATGTTATTCACGCCGGTCTTGAGTGTGGCATCATCGCTTCCAAGCTTCCCGGTCTTGACGTTATCTCCGTCGGCCCCGATATGCGCGACGTGCA
>JAZQKM010000241.1:0-6359 GCA_045542155.1 Eubacteriales bacterium | reverse complement strand
CCCAGTAGCAGCTGGAGCAGTTTTCGTTGAGACAACGAACGATGCGAGAGGGCTCGGTGGTCTCATCGTAGTCGTGACCGGTAGCATCGATGGTTACGTATTCTCTCTTGCTGCATCTGGAGCACTTGTAAATAGCTGTGGTCTTTTCTGTGCAGCTGGGGGGAGCCGAGGAGGCAACCTTCATATTGTGGCCAAGGGCTTCTACTTCTTTCTCTTCTCTCTCACCGCAAGAGCAGATGCTTACTTCAAGACCTGCGGTCTCGCACTTTGCGGGAGTGGAGTCAGCCTCAGAGAGTACAAAATTGTGAACGTGCTCTGTGGTGGCTTCGGGAGTAGTTACTTCAGGGGTGGTTTCTGCGGGTGTGCTTTCCTTTACTATGGGGTTGAAATTACAACTTACCATAGAGAACAGCATAACAGCAACCAACAAAAACGCGATTGTTTTTTTCATAGCTTTTTCTCCTTTTCTATAAAAGATATGGTAATTGTATCACAGAAAGAGGAACATTTCAAGACTTTTTGCAAGTCTTTCTACAGCATATTGCGTTTTTTGGCAATGTATACAAAAATACATCTGCTTTTTTGACGGTTTTGACGATTGATTTTGCAAAAACAAGAGACCAACTTGCGATGGCCGAAATATTTTTGCAATCACCAAAAAACGCCTGTCATTTTCGGCACACAAATAAAAAAGCACTCGCGCTTGCGAGTGCTTTTTGGTGCCGGTAGTCGGGGTCGAACCGACACGGTATCGCTACCACTGGATTTTGAGTCCAGCACGTCTGCCAATTCCATCATACCGGCGTATGACAAATGGTATTATACCATACTCTAACTCAAAAATCAAGGGCTTTTTGAAAATTCTTAAAATATTTTTTGTTTTATAAACGATAAAATCACACTTCGCTCATTTCCATTTCGCGAATGCGACAGAGCCTATCCAGCTCGGCAAATTTGCCGCCAAGCGCAACCAATTCCTCGTAAGTTCCCATCTCCACAAGCTTGCCCTCGTCCATTACGATAATACGGTCTGCATTGCGAATAGTGGACAAACGGTGCGCAACAATAAAGGTCGTACAACGTCGCTCAACCAACTTTTCGATGGCTCTTTGCACGTGAAATTCGGATACGTTATCGAGTGCCGAGGTGGCTTCATCCAAAATCAAAATACGCGGATTGCGAACCAATGCACGCGCAATGGAGACACGTTGCTTTTGTCCGCCCGAAAGCTTATCTCCTCGCTCACCAACCTGTGTATCCAATCCATTGGGCATAGAAGATAGAAACTCGGAAACCGCCGCATCTTGCACGGCTCTCATCAATCGTTCCTCACTATAGCGACGCATACCGTATGTAATATTCTCGCGTATCGTCCCCGAGAACAAAATGCTGTTTTGCGGAACAACCGAAATAAAGTGACGGTAAGCCTGTAAAGGCAGGTCGGTAAGCGGAACACCGTCTATTAAAATTCTTCCGCTTGTGGGTGCCAAAAGTCCTATCAAAAGGTTCATCAAGGTACTCTTGCCGGAGCCCGAACCGCCCACAATGGCGATGCGTTCCCCGCGCCCTACGTGAAAATTGAGGTTCTCTATCACATTTTTGCTCTTTTCGTCGGGATAATGGTAGCAAACATTTTCAAAAGCAACATCACCAAAAATTTCAGGAACGGGGATTTCCCCATCATCCGTTTCGATATCCGTTGCGCATACGATCTCCGAGAGCGAGTGTACCGCCTCTTTGCCTGCCGCCATTGCAGGATAAACGTTGATAAGCGTTAAGACCGAACCGCTGATGGCACCGAACAAGGATTGGAACAGCACGACCTCACCAACCGAAATAAAACCTTTGATGCAAAAAACAACGCAAACAAACAGGCAGATAACCGAGAACAACTGACTTGCCGCCCAAGAAACAGAACCGAAAAAGGCGTTGATTTTGTCGAGCTGTACCCCCGCTCTTTCAACCGAGTGAATTTTTTCATCCACCTCTTTGTCTTCTTCGGCAATCAGTCCGTGTGCTTTTGTCAAGGTCATCATTTGCAGGGTGGTTGTGAGCTTGGAAGAAAGCATTTCGCTCTCGTTGCGCAAATCTCTGTGCTTTTTGCGAATGGGTTTGCCAAATGCCATTGTCAAAAGAACCTTCATAGGAACCATTGCCAAAAAGAACAGAGCAATAATAGGCTCTCGCCAAACCGCAATAAAAGCAGACACCAAAACACCAATAATGGCAGGAATCAAGGTGTTCATAAAATGTGTAAAGTAGGTGGTAACGCTTTCAATATCGCGCAGCAGCTTGGATTGAATTTTACCCTCTTCGATTTCCTTGTGATATGTAATGGAAAGTCTTTGCAGCTTGCGAATCACTCCGCTACGCACCTCGGCGGTTGTGGTGCGTATCCATTTATTCATAACAGAAGAACGCCACATAGTGGTTGGCACGTTTTGCAACAAAAGGACAAACAAAATAATGGCATCTATGAAAAGGCGTGTCACATATCCCTCAGGACGTTGCGTTACCGCATCTATCACGTCACTTGTAACTAACGGAAGCGCCCACACAGGAGCATTTTGCAAAAGATAAATCAGTGTAGAAAAAAGTACCGTTCGCCAATCTCGACGCAAAAGCTTGGACAAAAATTTATCTCCCTGCTCTTTTTTTACTTCTCCGTATCCAAACAGCCATTCAATATCGGGAATGCGCCCATTGATCCATTTGGGGTGCTGTGCAGCGACACCTTCCTCGTGATGTTTCTTTAACATAATCTTATCCTCCTCGGCTACCTGCCGACGGTGATGAGGAAATAAATTCCTTTTTTCTTGCGTATAAGTTTAGCACACCAAAACGCGTTTGTCAATGGTTTTTTCATTTTTTTGCAACCCAAACAAAAAGCACCGTGGGTCACCAAAAAAGTGACTCACGGTGTTGATGTTCGATTGTTTCAGCCGAATATTGCCCCAAGACCGCAATAGGATATCACAGTCATAATGGCAGTCGCCACAAGCACGCCGAGAACAGCGGCAAGAAAGCTCTTTTTCGGTTCAAGTCCGAGCACCGAGGCAATCAAGGTACCTGTCCACGCGCCCGTTCCGGGGAGCGGCACGGCAACAAAGATAACAACGCCCCAATAAGAATATTTTTCAATCGTCCCCTTGTGTTTTTCTATCTTGCGGTCAAGCCACGCGGCAACGCTTGCAAAAAACTTAACGCGGCTCTCGCGCATCCAACGCAAAATTGCACGAATAAACAAGAGAATGAAAGGCACAGGCAATAGGTTTCCTGCTATGCTGAAGAGCACGGTCTGCCACCAAGGAAGGCCGAGCCCCCAGCCCAAGGGAACCGCGCCGCGGCACTCGATAATGGGAAGCATAGAGCAAAAGAATACGCAAAGCTCCCGCCCTACAGTTTCAAGAAAGAACTGCTTTATTGCTTCTACCATAAAAATTACAGAGCCTTTACAAGTTCCTCGGTATCCTTTGCAATCATCAATTCCTCGTTGGTGGGAATGACGAGCACGCGAACCTTGGAATCGGGAGCGGAGATATCAACCTCTGCTGCACCGCGAATAGCCTTTGCGTTGAGTTCTTCGTCAATCTTAACGCCCATAAATGCCAAGTTCTTGGCTACGTCAGAACGGTAGTTGGGGTTGTTTTCACCAATGCCGCCTGCAAAGGTGATAGCGTCAACGCCGCCCATTGCAGCTGCAAAAGAGCCTACGTACTTGGTGAGCTGGTGAACAACCATCTTTTCAACGAGCTGGCAACGCTTGTCACCGTTTCTGGCACCCTCACCGATGTCACGGTTGTCGCTGGTCTTTTGGGTTACGCCAAGCATACCGGACTTCTTGTTCATAATGGTGTCGATTTGGTCGGGGGTGAGGTTCTCTTTCTTCATAAGCAGAGGAACGATTGCGGGGTCGATAGAACCGCAACGGGTACCCATCATAATACCTTCCAGGGGTGTCAGACCCATGGTGGTATCGTAGCACTTGCCGTCCTTAACTGCGGCGATAGAGGAACCGTTGCCGAGGTGGCAGGTAACGACCTTAAGACCTTCGGGGTTTGCGGGGTTCTTGCCCATCATAATGGCTGCACGCATAGAAACGTAGCGGTGGCTGGTGCCGTGGAAGCCGTAACGGCGGATGCGGTACTTTTCGTAATATTCGTAAGGAAGCGCATACATATATGCGTAGTCGGGCATGGTTTGATGGAAGCCGGTATCAAATACGGCTACCTGAGGTACACCGGGCATAGTCTTTTCGCATGCGCGAATACCGGTGAGGTTGTGGGGGTTATGCAAGGGGCCAAGCTCGCAGCACTCTTCGATGGCTGCAATAACCTTTTCGTCAATGATAACAGAGCCCGAGAACTTCTCGCCGCCGTGAAGTACGCGGTGTCCGACTGCGCTGATTTCGGAAAGAGACTTGATAACGCCGTTTTCCTTGGAAGTTAAGGTTTCGAGAACGATTTGTACGGCTGCTGCGTGGTCCTTCATAAAGATGTCGAGTTTATAGTCTTCTCTGCCCTCGACCTTGTGCTTGAAGTTGCCGCCCTCAATGCCGATGCGGTCGCACAAACCCTTTGCGAGAACGTTGTCGTTCTCCATATCGATGAGCTGATACTTGATAGACGAGCTACCTGCGTTGATAACCAGAATTTTCATTTTTTGTTCCTCCTGTTATGTGTTACGTCCAACTGTGCGGACATATTCTGTCATTTTATATTATAAAACAAAAAACGGCGCAATGCAAGAGTAAATTGAAAAATTCTTTGGCTTTTCCTGCATTTTTTAAAAAGGCCTCTCCCTTGAGGAGAGGTGGCATTCGCAGAATAACGAAGAAGGGGTGAGGGAGAAAGAATATCTTATCCGTATCAAATTTTCTTTCATTTTCGCACCTGCGTATTTTATTTGAGCTATTTTTTTGAAATTTTCTTGCAATTTTGCACAAAAGCAGTTATAATAATACCAAAGAAAACCAACAAGAGATTGGAGATAAAAAATGAGCAAACAAAAGATTGAATTTGGTACGGGCGGATGGCGCGGCATTATCGGCGACGATTTCATCAAAGTCAACATCCAGCGTGTCGCTTACGCCGTTTGTCGCTTAGCGCGCGAGGAAGGCAAGGCCGACAAGCCCATCGTCATTGGTTACGACCGTCGCTTCCTTTCGGAAATTTCCTCCCGTTGGATAGCAGAGGTACTCTCGGCACAAGGCGTTGGTGCCATTCTTGTCAACCGCTCCACCCCTACGCCTCTGATTATGTTCCTGACACAGTATCACGAGCTACATTACGGTCTTGAAGTAACCGCAAGCCACAACCCCTCCTCCTACAACGGCATCAAGCTCATCGTAGAGGAAGGCCGTGACGCACCTCTTGAGACCACCGCGCGTATGGAAGAACTCCTCTCCGAGGATGCCGAGCTCGACATCCCTACTCTTTCCATCAAAGAAGGCGAAGAAAAGGGACTTATCACCTATATGCACGCTCCCTTTAACGACTTTATCGACAACATTCTCTCCAAGCTCAATCAATCTGTCATCAAGGAACGCGGTCTGCGCATCCTCTTTGACCCGATGCACGGCTCGGGCATTTATCCCATCACGGTCATTCTGCAAACTCTACGTTGTACGGTAGACCTCATCAATGACAACAAGGACGCGTACTTTGGCGGCAGCGTTCCCGCCCCCACCGAGTCTCGCCTTTACGATTTGCGCAACCACGTAGTGGCTGGCGGTTATGACCTCGGCATCGCCTTTGACGGCGACGGCGACCGCTTGGGTATTGTGGACGAGAACGGCAACTACATCGATGCCAACCAAATTCTTTGCCTGCTCTACTACTATCTGCATGCTCACAAGGGCTGGAACGGCCCTGTTGTGCGCAACCTTGCCACCACACACATGCTTGATAAAATTGCCGAATCCTTTGGTGAGAAATGCCACGAGGTTCCCATTGGATTTAAGTACATCTCCGCAGGCATCGACCAATACGATGCAGTTCTCGGTGGCGAATCCTCGGGCGGCTTAACCGTTCGCGGACACATTCACGGCAAGGACTCCATCTATGCCGCATCCCTCTTTATCGAGATGGTCTGCGCGCTTGGTTCGCCTACCAAGATGCTTCGCGAGCTGGAAGAGCGCTTTGGCACCTTCGAAATGGTAGAAGCTAACCTTGAATTCCCTGCCGCTCGCAAGCCCGAAATTCAAAAAACCTTGATGGTTGACAAAAAGCTGCCCGACTTCCCGGGTGCCAAGGTCGTCCGCGTCAATTATGAGGACGGCTGCAAGGTCTATTTTGCAGACGATTCCTTCGTCATCTGCCGCTTCTCCGGCACCGAGCCTCTGCTCCGCATCTTCGCCG
>JAZQKM010000240.1:0-7439 GCA_045542155.1 Eubacteriales bacterium | reverse complement strand
CCGAAGAGGGAAGCAGGAAAGGGCAGAGTATCAAGATTTTTGCGTGCGTCTCACGACGGATACGCTCAAGAAGGGCGCGGTAGTTTGCTTCAAACTGTTCGTCGGTCATTTCGCGTCCGTGCGAATGACGGTGCCAAACGTCGTTGATGCCGATGAGGATTGAGATAACGTCGGGATCGATATCAACAATATCGGTTGTGGAACGTGCCAAAATGTCATCCGAGCGGTTACCGCTGATGCCGAGGTCAATGAACTCGAATTCGGTATCAGGCATTGCATTCGCTATCAGGGGAGCGGCGTATTTTGCATAGCCTTGGCCGAGATCGTGAATGTTTGCGCGATTGCGGTTTGCATCAGTGATGCTATCACCTTGAAAAAGAATTTTCATAAGTACGTGTGTGGGTTTTACGCGATAACCTCGCCGTAAACGGTGCCAAATGCGCAAGCAGCGTTGCACTCATCGGTATCGATGTGCATAGCAAGTGCAAACTTGGGGCTTACACGGCAAACAACGTCGTCAAAGATGAGGGGACGAGCGGTGTCAAGGCGAACTTTAACGATTTGCTTATCGGTAACGCCGATTTTTTCAGCATCTTCGGGAGTCATATGGATGTGTCTCTTTGCAATGATAACGCCTTCGGTGATTTCAACCTCACCTGCGGGGCCTACCATCTTCAGGCCGGGAGTGCCTGCAACGTCGCCGCTCTCGCGAACGGGAACGTCCTTGAGTCCGAGTACGCGAGCGTCGGAGAAGGAAAGCTCAACTTGGTTAGCGGGTCTTGTGGGACCGAGAACGCTAACTGCGAGGGTTTTGCCGTTGGGGCCAACGAGAGTAATCTTCTCATTACCTGCAGCGTATTGACCGGGTTGGCTCAGCTCCTTTTTCACGGTGAGTTCTGCGCCCTTGCCATAAAGAATTTCAACTGCTTCTGCGGTCAGGTGAATGTGACGGGCAGAAGTTTCAATCAGGATCTTGTTTTCCATAATTTCGAAAGCCTTTCTTTTTTCACTATTTTTATTCTGCGTGAGCTCGCGATAGCCCACAGTATTCCATGCTACACCATTATACCACAAAAAAAGACACTTGTAAAGATAATTTTTTCACAATTATTAAGTAATAAACAAAAAAATATTGGATATGATAATCAAAAATGCGTCAAAAACGCACATACGGGGGTTAAAAATGCAGGAAAAAAGAAAAAATGAAAAATTTGAAAAAGATCGCGAAGAAGCGCGCCAAATACAGCTCGAAAACATTGAAATGAGTGGCGGTAGCATTGCTGAGAACGACCGTGAGCGTTTTCAGTGCATCTCCATCATCGGGCAAATTGAAGGTCACTATTTTTTGCCCGAAGGTCAAAAAGCCACCAAATACGAGCAGATCATTCCGCTTCTTGTTTCGATTGAAGAAGCCGACGACGTAGATGGGCTTCTTGTTATTCTCAATACCATGGGCGGTGACGTTGAGGCGGGACTTGCCCTTGCCGAAATGATCGCTTCTATGACAAAACCGACCGTTTCGCTTGTGCTCGGTGGCGGACATTCCATCGGTGTGCCGCTTGCCACCGCTGCCAAGCGCAGCTTTATTGTGCCGAGTGCTACAATGACCATTCATCCCGTTCGCATTAGCGGAATGGTCATCGGCGTGCCGCAATCCTTTCGCTATATGAGTGAGATGCAAAAACGAATTGTTGATTTTATTTGTACGCATTCCAAGGCTCACCCTGAGGTGGTGCGCGAGCTGATGATGCGCCCCGATCAAATTGCAACCGATTGCGGCTCGATTATTGAGGGACGAGAAGCCGTCAAATACGGCATTATCGACGAGGTTGGTGGGCTTGACAGCGCGCTTGCCTGTTTGCGTTCTCTTTGCAAAAAACAGTCAAAAAAATGCAAAAATCTAAAATAAGAATTATTCTTATTATAGAAAAAGGCAAGAAAAGGCAAAGAAAACCGAAAAAAAGCGGAGAGAAATTTTCTAAAGGTATTGAAAGGGCTCTCTTATTATGATATAATAACTATATCTGTGTTTTATTCAGGCTGATCGCAAGCAAACCATTTTCACACGTTCGTATGGTGCAAACGTCACCGAGAAGAAGCTCACAGCCAAAATGAGCAAAACCGTCACTGAAACCGGCATCCGCTGCCAACCGTGCAGGCGTGTATGCGTCCGGTACAGAGCGGTAAGGAGGATTTTTTGAAAACCGACATGAAATTGCGCTCCGGCGCAACCATCCCACACCTTTCTCCGGCAGATGCGGAGAAACGCAATTATCTCACACGTGATGTTCTCAACCGTATGCATCTGATGCCGGTTGGAGATCCTGCCGCTTTCCTTGAAAACGAGGACGGCAGCATTACATACTTTTTCGATCCTACTCGCGTGGCAGAAGCTCCCCCCGAGCTTTGGTACGCTCCCACGCAAAAGACCGAGATGTTGACACTCGATAGCGGTGCCCAAATTGCCCGAATGAGCACAAAACGTGCAGCTGCTTGCGGTTTTTACACTGTTGAACGTCTTTCGCAAATGAATTATGACGTTATTGAGGAGCCCGTTGCCTACACGCTCCGCGGTGACAAGAGCGTTATTTATTTTTACGACAAAAAAACGGCTATCCGCCGCCCTCTGATGTGTGTGCGTTGTGGAAAAGAGGTGCGTTATCGTCGCAAGATGTGCCAAAACTGCTTTGCAGAGGATCTTGCCGTTCGCCGTGCCGAGGGAGACCTGCACCGCGCCGCACATTACCACATGAAGCGCGACCGTGTGTTGTTTTTTGACCTTGAGCTTACAGGTGTTTACACGCACGATGAAATTCTTTCTATCTCCATTACCAACGGCTACGGCTGTGTTGTGATGAACACGTTGGTCAAGCCTGACCACAAAAAGAAGTGGAAGCAGACCGAAAAAATTCACGGCATCACCCCCGAAATGGTTGCGGATGCTCCGCATTTGGATGATCTCGTTCCCGAGCTCAAGCGCATTTTTGCAAACGCAGATGTACTGATTGCATACGGCGTTTCCACTGACTACAGTCACATCAAATACATTTACGAAACCGAGGCAGAACGCGAGGCGTTGCACAAAAAAACGCGTTGCGCGTCTATCGAATTCGTCCGCTACCAATCCGAGCACTATCCCGAGCTTGTGCACGCATCTCTCGGCGATGCGATGGCACTTTTGGGCATTGAGTGGGACGGTATTGCACATACGTCGATTGCAGATACCGTTGGATGCGCTAAGGTGTGGGAAAAACTTTTCCCCAATTACTATGAAGATTGAGGTGTAGATTATGGATAAGTTTTTTGGACTTGATAACCCTGCAAAAACCGATAAGGATACCGCTCTTTTGACCACTACACATGATGACGTGGAAAAACTCATCATCTGCGGCATTCTCGAAGAAGAAAAGATCCCGTTTCTTACCAAGGATCGCGGTGCCGGTGAGGCTGTTCGTGTTGTAACCGGATATTCGATGTACGGTTGCGATATTTACGTACCGGCAGCACTCTTTGAAAAGGCAAATGCACTCTTGGATGATTATCGCAACGGCGAGCCTGTTTTTGACGACGATGAAATCGTAGAAGAGGACGATTGAGGGACGTATGAAAGAAATTTTACTTTGTAAGCTTGGCGAAATCGTACTCAAGGGTGCAAATCGCCGCTATTTTGAGGATACCTTGTGCCGCAATCTGCGCCACCGCGCAAAGCATTTCGGCAATTTTGAAATTAAGAGCTCCCAGAGCACCATCACCATCACACCGCTTGACGATTTTGGTGATATTGACGGACTGTTCCAAAACATCCAAACGGTATTCGGAATCGTAGCTATCAGCCGTTGCGCGGTTTGCGAAAAATCGATGGAAGCAATCGAGCGTACTGTAAAGAGCTACGTTCCGCAATTTTTGGTTGGCAAAAAAACCTTCAAGGTTGTTGCCAAGCGCTCGGATAAGAAGTTTGTGCTCGACTCTATGGAGATTGCACGCGAGGTTGGCTGCTACGTGCTTTCCACTGTTCGCGGCATCAAGGTTGACGTAAAAAATCCCGAAATCGTGGTACAGGTTGAAATTCGCGAGCATTCGGCATTCATTCACGCAGGCCAATTCAAGGGCGCGGGCGGCATGCCCGTAGGCACCAACGGCAAGGCACTGCTGCTGCTTTCGGGCGGCATCGATTCCCCCGTTGCGGGCTATATGATTGCAAAACGCGGTGTGCAAATTGAAGCCGTACACTTTGAATCCTTCCCATATACCAGCGAAATGGCACGTGAGAAGGTTCTTGAGCTGGCACGCGAGGTTTCGCAATACGCCGGCACGTTTGGCGTGCGTATCGTTTCCTTAACACATATTCAAGAGCTGCTCGTCAAGAACTGCGAGGAAGATTACTTCACGCTCATCTTGCGCCGTTACATGATGGCGATTGCCGACCGCATCGCTCACGATATCGGATGCGGTGCACTGATTACGGGCGAAAGCCTCGGTCAAGTGGCATCGCAGACCATGCAAGCCATCGGTGTTACCGACCCGATGTCCACGCTCCCCGTATTCCGTCCCTGCATTGGTATGGAC
Organism: Eubacteriales bacterium; assembly: GCA_045542155.1. GTDB lineage: Bacteria > Bacillota > Clostridia > Oscillospirales > CAG-272 > UMGS1865. The sequence goes on along the minus strand of JAZQKM010000240.1, from coordinate 2,873 downwards.
AAAGAGGAAATCGTGCAGATTGCTCGCAAAATCGGTACGTTTGAAACGTCTATTCAACCTTATGAGGACTGCTGCACCGTCTTTACCCCAAAGCATCCGCGCACCAAGCCCGAGCTTTCAAAGGTTGAAGAGCAACAAAGAAGATTGGATTTTGACGCCCTTGTGCAAGAGGCACTCGATGGGGCGTACGTTGAATACATCCGCCCCGAATTTTAATTGGTGCGGTAGAATTGAGGAGAAAGACTATGGAACAAAAATATTACCGTATGACGATTGCAGGCTGTGAGAGAGACCTGCCCCTGTGCCCCCTGAACGAGGACTTGATGATTGCGGCATTCGTTATTTTCGGCGATCCCGAGCTTACGACCGCATGTGCGGAAGAGCTGCTAAAAAAAGCCCCCGAATATGATTACCTCATCACCGCGGAAGCAAAAGGCATTCCGCTTGTACATGAAATGGCTCGCCTGGCGGGCAACCAACGCTATATGCTTGCGCGCAAGTCTCCCAAGCTCTATATGACCGGTGTTACCGAAGTTAACGTTCGCTCCATCACCACAGACCATCCCCAAAAGCTGTATCTCGATACCGCCGATGCCAATATGATGAAGGGCAAGCGCATTCTCATCGTTGACGACGTCATTTCTCTTGGCGATTCTCTGCACGCTCTCGAAGAGCTTGTAAAGGCTGCAGGCGGCGAAATTTGCGGACGCATGACCATTTTGGCAGAGGGCAACGCAAAGAACAGAAGCGATATTATTTATCTTGAAGAGCTCCCGCTGTTTGATAAAAACGGCAACGTGCTCTAATAAAGGAGTGATTAGAATGGCAGAATTGATGACTGCAAACGATAGACGTACCCACTATTGCGGTACTGTTCGTGAAAGCGATATCGGCAAGCAGGTATGCGTAATGGGTTGGGTGCAAAAGCAGCGCGACCTTGGCAACCTCATTTTTATCGACCTGCGCGACCGCACAGGTATCGTTCAGCTTGCATTTGACGATAAGAGCGAAAAAGAGATTTTCGATAAGGCATTCGGCATTCGCGCTGAGTACGTTCTTGCCGCTCACGGTGTAGTTCGTCCCCGTGGCGAGGGTGCCATAAACCCCAATCTTCCTACGGGTGCGGTTGAGATTTTTGTAACCGAGCTCAAAATTCTCTCGGCTGCACAAACCCCTCCCTTTGAGGTTAGTGACAGCAAAAAGGTTAACGACGAAACGGCGCTCAAGTACCGTTATCTTGATTTGCGCCGTCCTTCCTTGCAACGCAACATAATGATGCGTCACCAAATTGCAAAGGTAGCACGCGAATACTACTACGAAAACGGCTTCCTCGAAATCGAAACACCTATGATGATCAAGTCCACCCCCGAGGGTGCACGCGACTATCTCGTTCCCAGCCGTATTCACAAGGGCAGCTTTTATGCGCTCCCGCAATCTCCTCAGCTTTACAAGCAGCTCCTTATGCTTTCGGGCTACGACCGTTACATTCAGCTCGCGCGTTGCTTCCGCGATGAGGACCTGCGTGCAGACCGTCAACCCGAATTTACCCAAATCGACCTTGAGATGTCCTTTGCAACGCAAGAGGACATCATGGCGATGAACGAGGGCTTTATCAAGCGTGTGTTCAAGGAAGTGCTGAACGTAGATATTCCCACACCCCTGCCGCGTATCACCTTTGCAGATGCGATGAACCGTTACGGCTCGGATAAACCCGACACTCGCTTCGGTATGGAAATTCAAGACCTCTCTGAGGTTGTAAAGAATTGCGGCTTTGGCGTATTTACCTCTGCTATCGAAGCAGGCGGCTCTGTTCGCGCCATCGTGGCAAAGAATGCGGCAGCAACGCTTACCCGTAAGGAAATTGACAAGCTCACCGAGCACGCAAAAGGCATTGGTGCTAAGGGCTTGGCTTACATTCGTTGGGCTGATGAAGCCCCCAACTGCTCCTTTGCAAAATTCCTCACTCCCGAGGAGCTGCAAGCCATCCTTGATGCAGGAAAGATGGAGCAAGGCGACGTTATGCTTATCGTTGCCGACAAAAACAAGGTTACACTCCCCACCTTGGGTGCTTTGCGCAACATTCTTGGCAAAAAGCTGAACCTTATTCCCGAGGGCGCATTCAACTTCCTGTGGGTTGTTGAGTTCCCGTTCTTCGAGTGGAACGAGGAGACCGACCACTGGGATACTATGCACCATCCCTTCACAATCCCGCTACAAGAGTGCCTTGAGTATCTCGAAAGCGATCCCGGCAAGGTACGCGCAGAGTGCTACGATATGGTTCTCAACGGCACCGAATTGCTTTCCGGTTCTATCCGTATTACCGACTGGCAGCTGCAAGAGAGAATGTTCAAGGTTCTCGGTTTAACTTCCGAAGACATCCAAAAGAAGTTTGGATTCTTGGTTGATGCTTACAAATACGGTGCACCCCCTCACGGTGGCTCCGGCATGGGCCTTGACCGCCTTGCAATGGTTATGTCGGGTGCGGATTCTTTGCGTGACGTTGTTGCCTTCCCGAAGGTACAAAACGCAAGTGAATTGATGTCGCAGTGTCCCACCCCCGTATCTGCCGCCGACCTCGCGGTCCTTGGCATTGCGGTTACCGAAGAAGAATAAAAAGATTGATTTTTGCACATACGGTGCGCGATTTCCAAGGATTTCGCGCACCGTATCGACCCATTTTCCCGTCTGTTCGTCATACGAGCGCACCAATTATCCCCTTTGTTTAGAGCGTTTTTTGAAAGGAGATGGGGGTGCGGGGGAAGAGGGAAACTTTTTGCAAAAAAGTTTCCCTCTTCCCCCGCGTCCTCAACCACATTATGCCAGAACTTTTATCCCCTGCGGGGAATTTTGAAAAACTGAAAGCCGCGATTCTT
>JAZQKM010000239.1:0-7432 GCA_045542155.1 Eubacteriales bacterium | reverse complement strand
TTGCCACCGCCTCGCGAGCGGGCGGATGCTCTGCGGCGGGAATGCGAACCTTATTCTGCAACTGCGTTGCAGAGCAAGGTCGAGTCAAACTTGATGGTCCACCACGCAAAAAAGCCACCCAAAGGGGTGACTTTGCGTTTATCTGGTTTCCAAGGACTTTGCCACTATGGGGCAATATTCCTCACCTTGCCACCGCCTCGCGAGCGGGCGGATGCTCTGCGGCGGGAATGCGAACCTTATTCTGCAACTGTGTTGCAGAGCAAGGTCGAGTCAAACTTGATGGTCCACCACGCAAAAAAGCCACCCAAAGGGGGGGCTTTGCGTGGTGGACCATCAAGGACTCGAACCTTGGACCGACCGGTTATGAGCCGGTGGCTCTAACCAACTGAGCTAATGGTCCGTTGGCTCTTTATATTATATCTTATCGTGAGCCAAAAGTCAAGGGCTTTTTTTCTTTTTTTGTATATTATTTTTTATAGGTCTCCTATTTCACTTGTATTCGACAAGAGAAGTATGGTATGATGAGGACAACCCATATCAAAGGAGAAGGATTATGAAAAAAATCACTATTGTTTGCCTGCTTTTGTGTCTGCTTCTTGGCTCTTGCGCGGATGGGAGCGGTGGGGAAGAGCCACAAGTGCCCACTACACCTCTTGATACATCCGACCCGCTTGACCAAATCGCTTTAGATGCAGCCGAAGCGCGTGCGACGTATTATCAAATGCTTGTTTCGGAATTACAAAAGGAAATTCTTTCCCTCAAGGATGCTTACGCATCCGAAAGAGTAGAGTATGAATCGCGCATAGAAGAGTTGGAAATTGCTCTCGGTGTTCCCGAAGCTGCACCGCAATCCGATTTTCAGTACACAACAAAGGAAGGCAAAATCACCATAACCGCCTACGTTGGCAAGGAGAAGGTTGTTTCCGTCCCCAAAGAAATCGGCGGTTGTCCCGTAACGCACATTGCCGATACTGCTTTTGAAAACAATTTAACCATAGAAAAGGTTATTTTCCCAAAAAGCCTTGTGAGCATCGGTTGGTTCGCCTTTCGCGGATGTATTGCATTGAGTGAGGTCGAAATCCCCGCAACCGTTACCAAAATCGAGTACGGTGCTTTTGAAAACTGCAATGCCAAGCTTACCTTTCTTTGTCAATCGGGTTCCTATGCCGAGGAATACGCCCAAAGCTACGGTTATGCAACCAAAAAGCCATAAAAACAACGAGCAAGAACTTCGGTTCTTGCTCGTTTCTTTATTATATTCGCACACTGGCCCCCAAAGGCAGGGAATAAATGCGCATTTCATCGGGAGCGCGACCAAGCAGATCACGTACCGCTTCGGCATAGCAGGCGAGCTGATGCCCGTGAACCTTGCCCAACCGTTTGGCAAGGAGTGCGGGATTGGCACGTTCCTCATTGCTGATGCGGTCGGTCTTGTAGTCAACAAGAATTAAGCGTCCGTCGGGCATTATCAAAAGCAGGTCGATAGAGCCCTGCACAAACAAAGTCTCATCACCCAACTGTGTGGCAAGTGCTTCATTTTGTGTGAGTGTGCGCATCGGCGTCAAAACACCGAATTTCAATTCTCGTTCAATCTTGGTAGCCGACTTGATGAGATCCATCAAGTCACTCTTGCAAAATGTCCGCAGTTGCGCAAAGTGCAAAATATCTGCCGCGCGGCGGCTCATAAAGCCGTCCTTTACCAACTGCTCGGCTTCTTCCTCGGGGGAAGTCGCCATCAGGCGTTCATAGTTACAGAATTGCAAAAATGCGTGTGTTGCACTGCCGACCTCAGTGGCACTCGGCAGCTCCCCCGCTTGCAAAAGGCTATCAAAAGGTTGTGTCGCATTTTGCAACAACTCAATTTGCGCCATCAGCGCGCTTTCTTCATCCTCTTCGTCGCGAATCGTATCCAACAGATTGGCACGCAATTTGGATGCCGCCGCTTTGGTGGGGAGTCCTTGCAAAAATGCATAAGGATATTCTGCTTTTCCTTTTGCGCGGTAAATAGCGGCGTAACGCTCGGCTACGGGCGAGAGAACGACATCCTTATCGGGCGCAGTCGCGCCGACGGAGATAGGAAGTCCGCGCTCGACCTCACCGTAAAGGGGATGCACCACCGTTAATGGCAAAGAATCCGAAAGAGAACCGCCCTCATAAAGAGCCGCGAGGATCCAAGAAAGCATATTGGAAGCGCCGAGAATGGATGCGCGGTTGCCTCTGCGAATGAGAGAGGCATTGGTCATTGCGGTTTCCCATTTACCCGAAAGCGTTCCGCTGACGTACATTCTCTCTCTTGCGCGCGTGAGCGCAACGTAGAGTGTACGGATGGATTCTTCCACCTGTTCTTCGTCTACCTTGAGTGAGAGAGCCGCACGCAGGGCAGTATTCTCAAGGTTACCCGAATCTTCATCATAAAGGCGGCAGGCAATGCCGATTTCGCGGTGATAGAGCAGGTTTTTCTTAAGGTCATCCTTGTTAAAGGGAGACCCCGTAGAAGATAGGAAAACCACGGGAAACTCAAGTCCCTTGGAGTGGTGAACCGTCATAACAGTAACGGCATCTTCGCTTGCACCAAAGCCTTCTCCCGAGAGCTTGTCGCCCTCAAGGAGCTTTGCAAAGTGAGAAAGAAAGCCGTAAAGACCGCAAAAGGCATTCTTTTGATAAATGCGTGCCTGCTCGTAAAGATAGAGGAGCACGGGCTTATCCGAAAGATGTGCTACGCGGTCGTCTTGGTAGAGCAGGCGCAAAAAGCGGTCTGCAGGTTGTGCATCTGCCAAGCGGCGCATTTGGTCAAGCCAAGAGAGGAGGGCGGAGCATTTTGCACAAAGCGGATGGCTTTCATCCTCTGATACGGTCAAAAGTCCGTCGTAAAGTGCGGTAGAGGATTCGGAGGATGCGCGAATCTCGCAGAGCTCTTCCAAATCAAATCCGCCGAGAGGCGAGAGTAAAAACTCTGAGAGCGGCATATCACGCCAGGGGTTGTCTACGCTCTTGAGCAGATTGAGCATATCGTAAAGGAGGGGGTCTTGCGCCATATCCGAAGAGGTAGGCGACAGTACGGGAACGCCTAACTTTGTCAATTCATCGGTGTAGGTTGCGCCGTGAGACTTGTTGCGAACAAGAATGGCAATGTCCGAGGGGCGAATAGGAGCGCCGTTGTCGAGCGTTTCTTCTCGTAAAAGACGGGAAATCTCAGCGGCAACCCAAACCGCTTCCTCGCGTACATCCTCGGCATCGTCCTCGTCCTCTGTGCGTGTTTTTTTGTGTGGGGGCGCATCAAACACCGCAAGCGTTACGGGAACGGGATGCTTGGGGGCAACAATTCCGTCTGTGGACTTGGAGCACACAAGGTCGTCCTGCGGACGGTACCCGACGGAGCTTTCACAAGCAGAAAAGAGGAAAGAGCATACCTTATTAGCAAAGTCGATTACGGGCTTATCGCAACGGAAGTTGTCTGACATAAATACGCAAACGCCATCGGCATTTTTGGCTTCGGGAGCGGTATGGAGCGGCATTTCGCGTCTGTAACCTGCAAAAATAGAAGGTTCGCTGCCGCGAAATCCATAAATACTTTGCTTAATATCGCCAACCATAAAGCGGCGGTTCTTTCCAATGAGCGAGAAGATGCGGTCTTGCAAATAGTCCACGTCCTGATACTCGTCAATGTAAACGGCATCATAGGAAGCAGCAAGCTCCTCGGCAAAAGGCGTGGGGGTGCCGTTCTCATCGGTGAGCAGCTTATAAAGCATTGCGCGCACGTCGTCAAATTCCAAGAGACCGCGCTCCAGCTTTTCGCCAAGCAAGCGAGCTGTGTATTCGCTGTAAAAACGGTAAAGAATTTCGGCAGGAAGAGCGGTGCGGCGCATTTGCTCCGAGATGATTTCGGCAGGGTACTGCAAAAGTGTTTGCACACGTTTGGCAATATCGTTCTTGAACTTGCCTCGCCAATCCTGATAAGCGAAGATTTCCTTTGTCTTCTCCTTTGATGTGGGAAAACGTCCACTGATAAAGGTGAGTGCAACCTCGCGCGTGCGCGCATAGATGCCTTCTTCAAGAGCTTTCTTCATTGCACGGCAGTAAGCCATATCCGATTCTACAATACCTGCAAATTTCGCACGCATATCGGGGGCGGAGTCCAGATGTGCTTCTGTTTTTTGCAAAAAGGAGATGTAACCCTCAAACAAGTCCAACAGATAATTGCGCACAACCGAGCCGTATGAGGTGGTGAAATATTCGGCATCCGCTGCTTTATTCAACTCTTTTGCAAACCGTCCGAGAATACCGACACCCTCGGGCTCTGCCGAAAAACGGGCAAGAAACTCACGCAAAACAGAGCCCAACCTGCCGTCACTGCGTCCCGACATCAAATGGTCGAGCGTTTCGGCAAAGAGATTGTTTTGCAGCTTTGCAAAGGGAGAGCCTTGCGCGCTGTTTTGGGCGTATCGGTCGTAGTATTCTTCAAGGAGCCCGTCCATAATTTCGGTGGCAATGGGGAGCACCTCAGCTTCGTCCGCCATACGGAAGGATGCGGGGAGCGAAAGACGCTCAAAATTTGCACGAACCGCCTTTTGGAAGAAAGCATCTATGGTAGAAATCTGTGCGCTACCCAGCAAAAAGAGCTGGCGCGACAGGTGTGCGTTTTCGGGGTCGGTTGCCATTGCATCGGTCAATGCTTTTGCAATTCTACCCTTGAGCTCTGCCGCAGCGGCGCGTGTAAAGGTAACAATGAGCATACGGGAGAGGTCTGCGGGGTGCTCGGTATCGGTCAGTTTGCGAATGATACGCTCGGTCAAAACACTCGTCTTACCCGAGCCTGCGGCGGCGGATACGAGCAAGGTCTTGCCGTCAATTTGCATAGCGGCCTCTTGCGAGGGAGTCCAAGTTCTACCCATCAAATCAACTCCTTTCAGCGATGATATGCGCGATTACAGTCCGCGCGAACGGGGCAAAAGGCACAGGCCTTTTCGCTGGGGGTTTTCTCAGCTTCGCCCGAGAGAATACGCTCGGCAACCGAGCGGACGGCATTCTGCATTTCCTGTTGCAGCTGTTGCATCTCTTCCATCGTTTGCTTTGTCAGTCCCTTAGAGTAAACGCTCTCACTTTCTCCGTTTACGGCTGCAGAAACGGCTTCGTCATCCAAAAGCAAGCCGCTTCGCTTGATTTCGGTCACGCCTTTTTCGGTAGAGGCAAAGAGATACTGTGCACCGGCAGGGGTGGCATTTGGTATTGCTCCGTTGAGCGCAAACAGGTAAAGAATGAGCTGAATATCCATACCCGAGCGCACCTCGTCGAGTGAGAAGGTGTGCTTTCCGCTCTTGTAGTCCACAACGCGGAAGTAGAGTTTTTCGTCATTTTCATAAATGTCCACGCGGTCAATTTTACCGCTAAGCAGAACGGAACTTCCATTTTCAAGTGTTAGCCGTACGGGAGGCAAGCTGCCCTCGTCGCGTGTGCCAATGCCTTTTTCAAAATAAGTAGGCACAAAAAGTCCCGTGCGAATCTCGCCGAGAATTTCGTGTAGCATTTTCAGCGCCAGTCGGCGCAGACGGGAATACAAATGGAGCAAGCGGTTGTCCATGCTCTCGGCAGGGAAGGGACAGACCTCGCCAATATAATCGGCAATGATGCGGTCGGCAAGAGGTTCAACGTCCTCGGGAGCGGGAAGAGCCAGCTTGCCGTCATCGGTAAGGGATGCACGCAAAAAATGCTCAAAGACATAGTGTAAAAACGTGCCGTCGTCGGCATAGCTGGGTTGAGAGTCTTTTCGCTCTCTCAATTTCAGCGAATAGGTGCTGTAATAACGGTAGGGACAAAGCACAAATGCTTGAATTTTTGATTGCGAGAGGCGCAAAGCCACACATTCCTCGGTTGCGGGAGCTTGCAAAGGCTTTTGCAATTCTTCATCCAAAGGTAGCGCGCGAGCGCGACGAATTTCCGCAAAATCGATGACTTCAGGCTTTTTACCGAGCAAAAACGCTACGCGGTTGAAAGCAAGTGAGGGTGTGCGAGCCGAGCCGTCGGTTTGCTTTGCGTGCGTAAAGAGAGAAAGGAATTCACTCGGCTTACTCATCGCGCGATAAACGTAAAACAACTCTTCGGAGGAGCGCATACGCTCACGGGATTGCAAAATGACGCCGTATTCCTCAAGCGTTTCCTTGTCGGCTTCGGTCAAAATGCCGTCGTCGCTCACCGCGCGGGGGAATTCTCCCTCGCACAGTCCCAACAAAAAAGAAGCGCGTACGTTTTCTACACGTAAAGTGTCGGCAGAGCCGATGACAACAGAGTCTTGCGTGGTGGGAACCGAGCCGAGGTCAGCGTTGCTGAATACCAATGTCAAGGCGGCAATAAAGTCTTCAATCGAGAGTTCGGCATCGGGTAGTAACTTACAAAGTGTGGTTAAAGTATCCAAAAGGGTGGAATAGAGACGTAAGCTCTCGCTTGCCTCGCGTACTTGACCGAGAGCCAACTCTTCTTTTGCGCGAGATGCAAGCAAAGCAGGGAGTTCAAGCGCGGTGAGGTATTCATAAAGTGCGCGGCAACGGTCTTCCAAACGGCGCGATGCGCGCAGGGATGCCGAAAGAGCCGAAAGCGGTGTCATTAACTGACGGCGTACACGGTTGGCGGCAGCCAAAATTTCCTCGGCGCGTGCGGAACGCTCAGTGGTAAGACCGTCGGGGTTCATACTCCAAACGGCATCCAAAAAGCGATTGCCGCCAATGTGCCAGGTCTCAACGTATTCTTCAAACATCGCGGCATCGCGCAATTCTGTTCCGCAAAACCCTGTTTTCAGGAGCGTAATCATATCGCTTTGTCGCCAATTTCGACTGACAGCGCGGAGCGCAGAGAGAATAAGGCGGAAGATAGGCTTGGATGCAAGGTCGGTTCGCTCCGAGAAGAAGTAGGGAATGCCGTGGCGTTCAAGAGCGGCATCGAGAATGCCGCGATACGCATCAAGATCACGAACGACAACGGCAATGTCACCGTAACGCATACCGTCCGCCACCAATTCGCAAATCTGCAAGGCAGCTGCTTCGGATTCTTCATAAATGTTTGCTGCAATGCTTAAACGAACAGAATTATCATCGGCAAGCGGTGTTTGACTTGCCGAAAAACGCCACAAATCCTTGCCAAGCACGCAAAGAGCTTGCGACTTTTGGGATTGCGTGGGGGAAAGCGTCAGATGTTCCACCCCTATATCGGCGCGGTCGGCAAGGCGAGAGAGTTGTCTTACAGTGTCACTCACCGACAAAAAATGTGGGAGCTTTGAAGTTGCACCTTCGGTGCAAAGAGATACGGTTACAGACCTCGCCTGCCCCAAAATCTGCAACAAAACTGCGTATTCGGGTACGGTGAAGCTTGTAAAGGAATCAATATAGACGTTGCAATCCTCAAAATAGCGGTGTTTTTGCAACAGAGCGGAGAGGCGCAAAAG
>JAZQKM010000238.1:0-7958 GCA_045542155.1 Eubacteriales bacterium | reverse complement strand
AGAGGATGAATTGAGGGAACAACCGGACTGGTATTGGTCTTGCCGAAGCAGATCCTATTTTATGGAGATTATATTGCTTTTGGAGAGAACGTACGGGTGGGTTGGACAAAACAATTCTGTGGAACGTGCAAACAAAATACTAAATCCGTATCTCAAAAATGCCGTTATTTATATAGAAAATCATTACCGTAATGTCCTCACGCTTGATGATCTTGTAAAAGCGGCTTCACTGAATCGCTCATCCTTGACGAAGTTATTCAAAGATGAATTGGAAATGACGCCAATCGAATACCTTTGGCACCATCGTATGAACGTGGCAAAAAAGCTTCTTGAGTATACAAATTTGCCTGTTAAGGATATTGTAAACAGATGCGGCTTTAAAACCGTACAGCATTTTAGTCGAAGATTTGAGGAGCGCTTTGGCTGCAATCCGACCACCTTCAGAGCGGATGTGGTATCAAAGAGAATAAAGAATCTCGGCTTGTGAATGGATTTGAAAGGGGAGTCTGCAAATGAGGAAAATTATCATTTCGGAAAAATTAAAGGCATACCGTTATCAAAAACGCATCACGCAAAAAGAGTTGGCGGATTTGTTTGGAATCACCTCGCAGTCTGTTTCCAAATGGGAGCGGGAGGAATGTTGTCCCGACATATCACTTCTCCCTGTTCTTGCCGATGCCATCGGTTGCACGGTGGATGAATTTTTTGCTTAATGGAATAGAAGTATTATGAAAGGCGGACGACCATTGGTCGTCCGCTTTTTATTATTTTCTAAAAAATCTTCAAAGCCGCTTGACAAAATGAAACAAATATGATATCATAATAATATCAAATAACATTTGGAGGTTATTATGCAAGAAAAAGTTTTAAAAAATGTAAAAAGCGGTATGGCCGTTCTTATCATTGACATTTTGGTTTTGCTCGCAGCCACTGTTGGTGTTGTAACCGGTGGCATTCTCGGTGACGAACAGGGCATGGTTGGTGGCTGGGTACTGTTTGGTATCTCGCTGGTTGTGCTCTGCATCGGTTGGATCCCGCTGTGCGGTCTGCGCGTTCTCAAGCCCCAAGAGGCGCTTGTTCTCACTCTGTTCGGTAAATACATTGGCACACTCAAGGGCGAGGGCTTCTATGCAGTCCATCCTTTCTGCGGTTCTGTAAACCCTGCTGCCAACACCAAGCTCAACCAAAGCGGTGACGTTTCCACCAAGAGTCTTGGCACAATCGTAAAAGAGGGAAGTGCCGATGCCGTTACCCTTGCGGCTGAAAGCAAAAAGATCTCTCTCAAAATCATGACCCTCAACAACAATCGCCAAAAGATCAACGATTGCCTCGGCAATCCCGTTGAGATCGGAATTGCCGTTACGTGGCGCATTGTTGACACTGCAAAGGCTGTTTTCAACGTTGATAACTACAAGGAATTCCTCTCCCTGCAATGCGATAGCGCACTGCGTAACGTTGTTCGCATTTACCCCTATGACGTAGCCCCCGGTGTAGATACCACCGGTGACGGCATTGCCGACGAGGGAAGCTTGCGCGGTTCCAGCGACGTAGTAGCTGACCGCATTCGCGGTGAAATTCAAGCACGTGTTGAAGAAGCAGGTATTGAAATTGTAGAAGCGCGCATCACCTATCTCGCATACGCACCCGAAATCGCAGCAGTTATGCTGCAACGTCAGCAGGCATCTGCTATCATCGACGCCCGTAAAATGATTGTTGACGGCGCTGTCGGCATGGTAGAAATGGCACTTGACCGTCTCTCCCAAAACAACACAGTTGTTCTTGACGATGAGAGAAAAGCGGCTATGGTCTCCAATCTTTTGGTTGTTCTCTGCGGCAACCGCGATGCACAACCCGTGGTCAACTCGGGCAGCCTGTATTGATAAAAGGTGACACCGTATGAACGATTCGCAAAAAAAGCAGATTCCGCTGCGGCTCTCCCCAAAGCTTTACGCCGCCATTGCCGCGTGGGCAGAGGATGATTTTCGCTCGGTAAATGGGCAGATTGAATATCTGCTCTCCGAATGTGTCCGTCAGCGCAAAAAGAACGGGAAGTACGTCGGTGAAGAGATTGACGTCCCACCGGAGTTGGATATTGAATAAGCAAAAAAGGACAGAGAACCTCACGGTTCTCTGCCCAATTTTTTATGCAATTCCAAACAAAACCTCTCTAAAGAGTTTTGCGGTTTTTTCTTCGCCAAGCGCATTTTTGAACACATCGGTGGAAGGTCCGCCTTCGCGCAAAAGTCCCTCGACGTATTCCTTTGAAAGTTCCTTCTTTTTTGCAATGTCAACTACTTTTTTGGCAGGGGCGTGCAAATAAGCGCTGAAATGCTCGGCGGCAAGTGCCTCCAAATCGTCCTTTTGTGCCTTCTTGCCTTTTTTGGAGATGCTTTCGGGGAGCTTGATGCCATCGTACCAATGCACGCCGGGGTCTCTTTCCTCAAGGTGTCTGAATTTTGCCTTGATATGGCTCATAAGAGAGAGATCGAGCGGCTGTGTCAAAGTGTTATAAAGCTCCACGATGAGCGTATCATTGCCCATCGCCTGAATGCGGTCGTAGGAATACAAGGGGAGATCCCTCTCGGTGGGAACGATCATTAAGGTGTCCATTTTCATCAAGCCGAAAAAGCCCTTTGCGCACATAATGGAAACATGTCCAAGACCTTCGACGTGATAAGCGCGAATGGTGAATTTCATTCCGTTCACCTTCAATTTGGCAAATTCGCCAACGCTGATGGGCGTTAGGGAATAGCTGTCAGCAATATAGCGTTGAAGTGTTGTACTTGTCATGCTTTTTTGCCCCCGAGATCAAGATCAGCAAGTCCATTTTTGTGTAGCAGGTAAGCGCCAACAAGCAGCGTGCCTTGACCGATTACGTTCACGCCCTCGGCGATCCAATTCATCGAAGCCTGTGCAAAATCCTTAGAGGAAAGGTATCCCATGCAGAGCGAGCAGACAAAGGAGAGGATGAATATAGCAATCAGCCACGGCTTTTTCAGCTTTGCGGCAAGCATACAGAGCACGGCATTCATCATGCCAAGTCCTGCAACCATCAAGCCAACAAAAACGAACGTGCCCGAAAAAACAGGGGGAACAACCGCGGCGGCGATGTTGTGGTTGCTTTTCTTTTTGCAGATCATAAGAAGAATTCCGATACCCGCCAGTATAAAGCCGATGGATTGGGTGGGGAAGAACATTGCGTTCAGAGCCTGAAAATCGCATACACCTGCGGCATAAAGGAGCTTCCATGTCGCTTTCAGCGCGCCGGCAATGGTGATATTCGTCACGCCTGCGGCAAAGAGTGCAAAGGAAGTTTTGCTCATCTTGCTATACAAGTCACGCAAAAGAATGAGCGCTGCCAGAGCAAAAAAGAGTACGGGGATGTAATCAACAAGTGCCATCGAAACGGTGAAGTCCATTTTGCAGTCCTCCGATTATTTCTTTTTGTTCAGGTGATAAATAGGAAGGAAGGGGATAATGATGGGGGTCTTGTTTGCGTAGGTGTTGTATTCTTCATTCTCGCCATAGCGTCCCATTTGACGCTTTTCAAGACGCTGTGCGCCGTTGAACATAATGTAAACGATGCACACGTATGCCAAAATTGCGGTGATCCATTGACCAACGGTTGCATAAGCGGTAATACCTGCAATAAATACACCTGTCCAGAAGATGATCTCGCCAAGATAGTTGGGGCAACGGCAAAGCTTATACAGACCTTGGGTCGCAACCATATCGGGACGAACCTTCTTTTGTGCGGATTTTTGATTGTCGGCAACGCTTTCAAGTACAAGGCCGAGAATAGAGATTACAATACCAACAAGGGGGAGAACGAGGTCGGAAGCGCCGTTGTCATAACGGAAGAGCATAGGGCTTACCTGTGCTACATAGAGCACGGTAACAGATACCCAAATGGTGAACAGAACGAAGAAGGGCATCTTTTTGCCATCTCCGGAGACTTCTTGGAATGTTTTTTTGTAGCTTGCGGTCTTGGGCTCGCGAACAAGCAAAAAGCCCGAAAGACGAATACCGTAGGCGACAAAAAGTGCGGCTTGGATCAAAAGGATCCAAATAGGAGCATCGGTGGGATTAACGAGAGCCATTACAAAAATAGCGATGCCACCGCCTGCAACGGCAAAGCCGTAGCCGATGGAAAGGAAGTAAACGAACTTATAAAAACCAACTGCCGAAAGAACGGCACAAACGATTGCGAGAATTCCCAAAAGTGACCAAGGCATATCAGTTTTCCTCCTTGAAGCTTTCTTTAATGTATGCTGCAAAGCTCATATCACCGTAAACGGTAGAGCCGACCATTTCTTCGGTCATTGTCCATTTGCCGAATTTCAGAACGCCTTCCTTACCGGTCTTTTTCACTTTGTTGATGAAAGCGAGCATATCGAACAGCATTGCGGGGGCGCGTTTGATCACAACGGGCTTGCCTGCGGCTTCAAAGCATAGCGTTGCGAGTTCTTCATAGGAATAAGTCTCCTTGCCGCCAACGTCGTAGCAAGCGTTCTCGTCGTTCATGTGCAAAACGATGAACTCGGCAAAGTCCTCGGTAGAGATCACGTTTGCGTGAATCGGCTTTTTGCCAAGGAGTGTAACCTCGCCCTTGAGGATCATCGGCTTGAATACCTTAATGATATCATAGAAATAACCGGTGGGGCGGTGGATAACGTAAGAAAGTCCGCTCTTCTTAAGCTCTTCCTCAAACATTGCCTTTGCGTGCAGCATCGGGATGTGAGGTGCTTTGTCGGCTTTGATAACCGAAATAAAGGTGAAATTCTTTACACCTGCGGCCTTTGCCTCGTTCAAAAGATTAAGATTGCCCTGATAGTCGATCTCATAGGGGGTAACGGTAGCAGAGCCCTTGGTGAGTCCTACGGTGGTGATCACGGTCTCACAGCCGTCGCAAATACCCTTGAGCGTCTCGGGAGCGGTGACGTCAATTTTTTTGAAGGTATACTTTTTATCAATACCCAAATCGCGTTCCGCCATATCTGCGGCAACAACCTCGTGACCCTCAGCCACCAATTTCTTCAAAATGTCTGCGCCAAGATTTCCAAAAGCGCCAGCAAGTAAAACTTTCATAGTTCAATTCTCCTTTTTTGATTTTTTATAATATAGTCCTTGAACATTCTTATTATACAACTGTTTTGACGGTTTGTCAAGAGTTTAACAAAGAAATCGGTCATTCCTTTGTTTCAATCTTTTTCAACGCCTTTTTGAATTGAAAAATGAAGAGGATAGCGGTAAAAGTTACGGCAAGCACGTCAGCAACGGGCTCTGCCATATACACGCCCATGGTTGCGTCGCTTACGAGGTGTGGCATAATATAAATGAGCGGCAAAAGCAGAACGAATTTTCGCATAACTGCTACGATAATCGATGAAGGGGCATTTCCAAGGGATACAAAGGTCATCTGACACGCGATCTGAATGCCAAACAAAACCATGCCGCTAAAGTAAATGCGGAGCGCCTTTGCGGCAAAGTTAACGAGTGCGGCATCGGGTGTGAAGATGGAGACGAATACGTGGGGAAAAAGCATCACTGCCAACCAAAGCGTAACGGAATAAATCAAGCAAGCAATCAGCAGTGTTTTGTAGGTTTTTTTCACACGGTCTGCGTTTTTCGCACCGTAGTTATAGCTGAGTATTGGCTGTGCGCCCTGTGCAATGCCTTGAGGCGGGAGCATAGCAAACTGCATCACGCTTGTCAAAATCGCCATGGCACCTACGGCAACGTCGCCGCCGTAATGTAAGAGTGAGGAATTGAAGCAGACAGATATCACGCTCTCGCTTGCCTGCATAATAAAGGTCGCCGAGCCCAGGGCAATGCAGGGCAGAACGATCCTTGGGGAAGGGATCAGGTTTTTGACACGCAGACGCAAAATGCTTTTTTGACTGCACAAAAAGGAGGTCACCCACACACAGGAAAGGGCTTGCGAAATGATGGTTGCGAGTGCTGCACCTCTAACACCCATATTCAATCCGTAAATAAAGAGCGGGTCAAGAGCAATGTTTGCAACGGCACCGATGATGACCGAAAGCATGGAGATTTTGGTAAATCCCTGTGCCGAAACAAAGGCGTTCATGCCAAGCGTCAGCTGCACAAAAATCGTACCAATGGCATAAATGCTCATATATGCTGTTGCATATTCAATGGTGTTCTCGCTTGCACCAAAGGCTAAGAGCAGGTCGCGGTTCCAAATCAGCAACACAACGGTCAAAATGATGGAAACGAGCACCTGTAAGCCAAAGCATCCGCCAAGCGTGCGCTCAGCGCTTTCCATATCCTTTTTGCCCATAAAGATCGATGCACGCGGTGCACCGCCCGAGCTGACGAGTGCGGCAAATGCCGAAACGATTAAAATAATAGGCATACAAACGCCAACACCTGTCAGGGCAAGGTCGCCCACCTCGGGCATATGACCGATATAAATGCGGTCCACGATGTTGTAGAGCATATTGACAAGCTGCGCGACCACGGTTGGTAGCGCGAGCTTGAAAAGCAGCCTGCCTATGGGGGCTGTTCCCAGCATTTCTTTGCTATCTGTCATAGAATAGGACATCTCCTTGTACTTTTCTAATAGGACAATTATATCACATTTTGGGGAGCATTTCAATCGGTTTTGCTGAAATAATCATAATAAAAACAAGCCCGAACCATTCGCGTGAAGCGTAAAAGTTCGGATTTGTTTGTATGGATGAGTGTTCAAAAATCATTCGTTACATATATAGCTTGCAATAAAATTCAGTTGATGCTTGATGGTGTGTTGATTTTGTAATTGATGTTTATCAAAATTGTTTTCTTTCATCTTTTTTGCGCACAGATATGCCAACCGAATAAACTCGCGAGTGGATATGTTTAATTGACGCTCCAAATCTGTACCCTCCAAAACGTTGGTTAACATATAATCATTGGAGCCAATCGCATCGGGCATACTTTGTGCTAACTCAACGGCTTGTTGCTTGTTTCCTTCTTCATACAAAACCAAGCACAATATCTCATTTGCACAATGGCGCCATCGGCAATCGGGTGGCGCATTTTTCAATAGCTTTCGGCACCACCCTTCGGCTTCGTCTAAAAATTGTGCTTTTTCTTCTCCGTTTTTTGATTTTGCATAGTACCACAAATCAGATGCAAGCAGTTGCATAAAGAACCAACAATCGGGCAGCTCTTTAAGGGCGTTTCTAATGTGTTCTATGCCGGCCTCAATGTTGTGCTCAACAAACAACGTTCCATCTTCTCTTGAGGGACACTGACGAATACGGTCATATTCTTTACAAATTTCCCGAATTCGCATTGCCTTCGTCGTTTCATCTACGCCTAACAGAGAATCTACCGAGACTGCGTAAAATCCTGCTATTTGTGGAAGAAGGGTTATATCAGGCATTCCCTCGGCTCGTTCCCATTTGGAAACGGCTTGTACAGAAATACCAAGGAATTTCGCCAATTCGTCTTGCGTGTTATTATTTGCGCTACGTAGTTCTTTCAGTTTTTTTGCCAATTTGGTTTGCATAACGATTCTCCTTTATTGACTTATAATCGTGAACGCGTTCAATAATAGGATACTATATTTCACGATAAATTACAATAACCGTTTTGTTTAATATTGATTGAAAAATTCAACGGCGCGTTTATTTTGTGGCATCATTACTTTGGAATAAAATGGATAAGCGTATTATGATTGCGGGGAATGGGAATAACGTGGGAGAATTTCGCGCCTTGCGCGAATATTCGCACGCTCTACGCCTGGTGTGCGAGCACCCCGATCTCCGGGCGGCGAATGCGAACCCCAACAATACGGCTGCAGGACGCCGCATTGCGGCGTCTCCTAAAGCCCACGGGTCACCAATAACAAAAAGCGCACTGCGATTGCAAATGTATGGGCATGGGAGAATTTCGCGCTTTGCGCGAATATTCGCACGCTCTACGCCTGGTGTGCGAGCACCCCGATC
>JAZQKM010000237.1:0-6335 GCA_045542155.1 Eubacteriales bacterium | reverse complement strand
CGCCCGAGCCCATCATTTCGTCAACGGTGGCCACGTCTATGCGCTTTTGCGCACTGCCGCAAAGCTCCAACAGGCTGATGGCATCACGCATACCGCCCTGCGCCATACGCGCAATGCGCTCGGCGGCGGCGGGCTCAAGCTCCATACCCTCTTGCTTTGCAATGTGCGAGATGCGTCCCGCCAGAACCGAAAGGGCGATGCGGCGGAAATCAAAGCGCTGACAGCGGGAAATAATGGTGGCGGGGAGCTTTTGGAGCTCGGTAGTAGCGAGAATGAATATCACGTGTTCGGGGGGCTCTTCGAGCGTTTTGAGCAGTGCGTTGAAAGCACTTGCGGAGAGCATATGAACCTCGTCGATGATATAGACGCGATAGCGCATACTCGAGGGCGAATAAACGACCTCATCGCGAATGTCGCGGATGTTGTCGACACCGTTGTTGGATGCAGCATCCATTTCGAGCACGTCTGTGGTGGAGCCGTTGTCAATGGCAAGGCACGCCTCGCATTTTCCGCACGGGCTACCATTTTGGGGGTTATGGCAGTTTACTGCCTTGGCGAGGATCTTGGCGCAGGTCGTTTTACCCGTTCCGCGCGAACCGCAGAAAAGATATGCGTGGCTGAGAGCACCGTTTTGTGCCTCGTATTGCAATATGGAAGTAATGTGCTCCTGACCGCATACGTCCTCAAAGGTTTGCGGACGCCACTTTCTGTATAACGCCTGATGCATAGCCTGTCCTCCTTTATCTAAATTGGGCGTTTTTGCCCTATGTATTGCAAAATTCAGTGTTTTTGATGTTTATTCAATGGGCATTTCCATCAAACGTCCCATATATTTAAAGCCTGCCTTGATGGCGGGGATGTTCTCCTCTGCCCCTTCAAATTCGAGCGAAAGAACACCGTCATAGCCCGATTTGCGGAGCATCTTGACAGCCTCTGCTACGGGCACGTCGCCGTGACCGAGAATGGTTCCGCGCAAAAGATTGCCGTTGCGGGTTCCAAAAAAGCCGCTGGGGCGTGCGAGGAGTTCATCGGATTTGCGATAAAGAAAATCCTTAACGTGTGCGTGAATTGCATAAGGAAGCGCACGTTTTACTCCATCGAGAGGATACTCGTCAGCACACAAGAAATTGCCCACATCAACAAGCCAACCGTAGTTGGAATCGTCAACCGCCTTGATAAGTGCTTCTACACGACAGGAATCTTGGAAGATGTAGCCGTGATTCTCGGAGCAGGTGCGAATACCTTTCTCTTTTGCATACTGCGTGACCTTGCGGATGCGAGGAGCAAGAACAGGAATGGCATCTTCCCAAGTCGTTCCCTCGGGCAAAGAGTAGGTAACGTCGTGGCGCATCAAAGGAGCGCCCAAAGCCTCGGCAGTATCGACAAACTCGTACAGCTTTTGCAAAATTTCCTCCTCTTCCCCGTTTAAAAGGTCTGCACCAATGGTGTATGCAGCAATGGTAAGGTCGATAGAAGCACAGTACTCGCGCAGCTCCTTTGCTGTGGCAATGGGATCGGACGTGGTAATATTGATAAATTCAATCGCCTCAAAACCAATTTCCTTGGCAAGGCGACAGACTTCCTTCAGATCACACCCCGTCTCCTTGATATGCTTTGCAAAGCTGTAACTGCTAACACCGAGTTTCATTGCTTGTCTCCTTTATTTGCAAAATTGCCCTTTGGGCAATTCGTTATCGAAAAAGAACCAAACTGCAAAACAAGACCATACACCCCAAAATCGAAAGTCGCTCCCACGCGATATTCGCACCTCCTGCTCAGAACAGGCACCCTCGCGGCACATCGAGATGATCGCTTAATGCTGCTTGGTCCCCCACCTGACATGGTTCACGAGTCCCGATTGCGCAAGACCCATTCGTCAACACAGCAGATACGACTCATTCGTAAGAGTTCATTCCTCAAAAGAGGATTCCACCCCTGCTGTAGCGGATTTCAGGTACAGGGCTCCGCTAAATCCCCGGCTGGTATGGCCTCATTTTGCAGTTTGGCACTGCGCTATATATTATAACATATACTTTAGTATTTTGCAATAGAATTTTGAAAATTCATATTTTTTTCAAAAACTTCTTGTTTTTTTAAAATAAGACTAATTCTTATTATAAAAATAAGCCCCTTTTTGCTTTCAAAAACCGGTTTTTGAGGCAAAAATGAGGCTTTTTTAAATTACTTCAGTTTTGTAACCGCTTGCAAAACAAGTGCTGCTTGCTCTCGTGTGAGGGCTGACGTGGGTGAAATGTAACCGTCGGTTGCATCCATTACACCAAGAACATTCAGGGTGTAGATGGACTCCTGCGCCCATACGGGAATCTCTGCACCGTCTGAGAACGTGGGAACAACACCGCTGCTCTCCTCGCCCAATATTGCGCAAATCATAACAGCTGCCTCTGCACGGTTGATTTCCTCGTCAGGGAGAAAACAGAGCTTGCCTTCCTTCAGTGTACCGCTGATGTAGCCCATTGTGTAAGCGGCAGAAACGTAGCCTTTCATTGCGGGAGAAATATCGGCATCATCGTCAAAGCCCGTTTTCTCACACGCGGGAACGTCGGTAATGCCTGCTGCATTCATTGACATAACTAAGAGCTCGGCTCGTGTTACCGTTCTTTCGGGATAAAAGAAATATTGATTGCCGATTTGTGTTCCGCTCATCACTCCTGCCTCAGTCAGAGCAATAGCCGCATTGGCGGCCTTGGAGTCTGCCATATCAACGTAGGTAATAGAAGTGCCGGAGGTCATTACGCGGAGCTTGACTGTTGTAGAACTACTGTAATTTCCATAGACGTCACGCGCAACGTAAGAGAACTCGTCACTGCCCGTAAATCCACCACGTGGTGTATAAACATAGGTCCCTTCCGCTCTGTCGGTTAGGAGAACAGAGCCGTTTGTGGGGGCCTTGACAATTTCAAAAACGAGTGCGTCTCCGTCGGGGTCATATGCCGAAAGACGTCCGTGCGCCTCTCTGTCGCGATAGGTGGACATTTGCAAAGTAGCGCTTGACGCCATACTGACTGTGGGCGCATAATTCGTAGCATCCAACAAATAGACGTTGCAGGTTACCGCCGTTGCGCTCCCGTTTGCGGTAAAGGTGAAGGATGCCTTGGTAACGCTATCCTCAGCAGCCGCAAAGCATAGATGCGCCAAGTTTTCACCCGAAATCACCTGACCCGCGGTTACGCGAACAGAGCCCATTAAAAGCTCACCCTCGGTATCTGCAGGTAAGCTTTGCACCTTGATGTAATCGATGCGCGAGAGGTTGAGGTTGCGCGAAAAATCATCTGCTTCAAAAAGCACGTCATTGCCACGCGGTCCCCAAACCGCCATCTCCGTGGATGCGGAAAGGATCTGCACTCCGTGCGAAAGAACCGATTGCGCATCGGTGGGGTTATTGTTTTCTTGCGAGCCGCAGGCACAAAGCAATGCAAGCATACACGCAATGCAACAGACCATTGCAATGCGGCGCTGTATCTTTCTTTTGTTCGTTTTCATCATACAAACCTACCTTCCTTTTGTCGTGTTGGTTCATTGTATGCGTGCCGCAGAATAAGTATGACAAAGAAAGATAGGATTGATTGACAGATTGCCATTCTTATCTCTCCTTAAGTTTTTTGAAAAAAACTAAGGAAATCCTTGCAATTTACGCGCGCGTGTGTTATAATATGGAATAAGACGGAAAAGGAGTTGATTTTATGTCTCTGCTTGGCGGTCTCGTTTCCATAGGCATCATCCCCATGTTGCTTTTGGTCGTATTCTCCGTTTTGTTCTTGGGCTATGCCTTGGGACGTATTAAAATCAAAGGAATATCACTCGGTGATGCCGGCGTCTTTTTGGTCGCTTTGCTCATAGGTGCACTCTTTTTTGGAGTGGATGCCAACGGTGCTCTGCTATTTGACCTTTCCGGCAGCCTTGACTACAGTGCGGGGCTCTCCCTTATCGAAAGCCTCGGTCTTATCCTATTTGTTACTTCGGTAGGATATATGGCAGGTCCGCGTTTTATTCAAAACCTCAAACAAAATTGGAGACTTTATGCACCGCTCGGCGTGCTCATTCCCTTGATGGGGGGCATTATCGGGGTCGGTTGCATCCTGCTTGGCGAGGTCGTTGGCTTCGGCGCGACCATAAAGGAGCAGGACGGTTTTGTGGCAATGATTGTGGGAATTCTTTCCGGCGCTTTGACGTCCACCCCCGCATTCTCCGCGGCAAAAGCAACCGTTGCACCCGAATATATGGGGCTTGTGTCAGTTGGACACGGAATTGCTTACATCTTCGGTGTGGTCGGCAAGGTGCTCTTTATTCAACTGATTCCGCGCATCGAAGGAGCGGATATGGAAAAAGAACGCGCCCTTTTGTTGCCCGTAGCAAAGATTGACGATAAAAACGACGGCAAAAAGCTCTTTTCACTCGATGCGGCAGGTCTTGCGCCCTTTGCTTTGGCGGCAGTGCTTGGCGTTGTTGTTGGACAAATCAAAATTCCGCTCTCTGCCAATGGATTCGCAGGCACCTGTTTCTCTCTGACTACAACAGGCGGTTGCCTGCTCATCAGCTTGATTTTCGGTCATTTTGGACGCATGGGAAAGCTCAGTATTCTTCCCCCGACGCAAACGCTTAAGCTCTTGCGCGAAATAGGACTCGTCCTCTTTTTGGCAGGCGCGGGTATTCCCGGCGGTGCAGAGTTTGTCGCTTGCTTTGACCCCATCTACTTCCTCTACGGCGCCGTTATGACGGTCATCCCGCTGATTTTAGCGTATCTGTTTGCAAAATTCATCCTCAAAATGGGGTTGCTCAACAACCTTGGCGCCATCACGGGAGCGATGACCTCTACCCCTGCACTCGGAACGCTCATTTCCACCGCGGGAACCGAGGATGTTGCCTCTGCCTATGCCGCAACCTACCCCATAGCACTCATTACGGTTGTACTCGTTTCGCAATTCTTGATTATTCTCTTCTAAAAAAATAACGCGACTCCATTGGAGTGGCTTTATATAAATATCCACAAACCCACACAAAACAATTCAAAAAGGAGAAAATCTTATGAAAGTTAAAAAGACATTTGTATCTCGCCTTGCTTTGTTGTTGCTTGCCGTTTGTATGGTAGCCGTACTCGCTTCTTGCGATCAGCTTTTCGGCAAAGAAACCGGCGCTACCGAATCGACAACCCCTGAAGTAACAACTCCCGAATCAACAACTCCCGAATCAACCGAGCCCGAAGTAACCGAGCCCGAAGTAACAACTCCCGAAGCAGGCACAACTGCTCCCGATACCGGCGACGATAAACCGGCTGACAGGGTTGACACAAGCGACCTCTATTACTACAGCTTTGTAGAATCCTTCTTCACCACCGAAGGAATTGCTATCAAAATCAACGACTTCGTAATTAACGTAGAAACCGACGACTCCACCCCCAACGGTCTCCAAAAGATCAACACGCTTGAGGTTGCCGAATTGGAAATCTCCCTGAAGAACGGCGAGCTTTACGGTGCAGCACACGGAAAGGCTTACGTAACCTTCTTTGACACCATTGACGGAACCGTTGAGTTTTCCGCTATTATTTCCGACGGTTATCTGTATTTTGCACTTACCGGCGATACAAGCAATATGGACGAAGAGATGTATCAAAAATACTCTCTTGAGAGCCTGTTCGACGATATGATAGCAGACCCGGAAGTGCTTGCTTTTGTTGAAGACACGCTCCTTCCCACTGTTGAATCTCTCATCAACACAAATGCAGTAAGCATTGACACCGTTTTGGGTAATGTTCTCAACATCTTCTTTACCTTTGAAAAGCAAGAAGACAATACCGTTTTGGTAACGTTGAGCAAAGATAAGGTTCTTGCCCTGAACGAAAATCTCGCAACCAAGCCTATTGCAGAGGTAATCGACGTTTATTTTGGCGAAGGTGCTTACGATAGCATCGTTGATTGCGTATTCGAGATTCTTGACCTCAAGGTATCCGAAATTCCCGCTTACCTCAAGAGCAAGGGCGTTGACTACGACGACCTGATTGAAAAGATCAACGCATTCCTGGTTTTGACGGGCGCTCCCGAAGATATTGATATTAACGTGATCCTCACAAGCCCCGATTACGCCAACCTCATCATCGGTGAAATTCTGATGACCGCTATTGCAGGCGGCGAGGGCAACGAGGGCGAGGCTATGCACACAGAAAATATCGACTACAAGACTTTCATCGAAGAAAACATCCTTGCAATGCTTGAAGAAGCTGCTCTTTACGATTTGGTAAGTCCCTCCGCAGCAGATACCAAAGCAATGATTGACGAGATTATTGCACAGGTATTTGATTTGGTTAACCTTTCCTTTGTAAC
>JAZQKM010000236.1:0-6436 GCA_045542155.1 Eubacteriales bacterium | reverse complement strand
GCGTATTCCACAATGAATTTGTTTGAGCTGCAGGAAAATGCTTGGGCGTTCTATGAGCAGATTCAAGCAGGAGCGGTTACCGAAAGCGCAGCCGTTACACGCTTTGCGCAGCTGCTGCCCGTGGTGAGTGCACTGTTTTGGGTTTTGCCTATCCTCTATGGCATTTTAAGCTTGGCGGTTGCCGTTTGCGCGGTGGTCGCATTCTCGTTCGAACCTACCTCGCGCATTGCAAACCGCACCAAGCGCGTGCTTTATTTGGTTTGCCCCAACCGCGTAACCTATTTGCTGTTGCCGCTTTTGCCGCTTTTTTCATCGCTCTTTCCGCAGCTGCTTTTGTGGCTTTACCGCTGGCAGGGGCTCAATATTCGCCTCTATACCTTTTTCGTTGCCGATTGGATCCTGGTGCTCATTCTTGCCGCCATCAATGCAGCGGTGTTTATCATTCTTTTGCCTATGCAAAGTGAGTCGCACCTCGATCTGTTCCGTATTTACAAATCGGGCGCGCAGGTAAAAAGAAAAGGAGATGAGACGATATGAAAATGACCACACTTTGTTATCTCGAGCGCGGTGACGAATATTTGATGCTTCACCGCACCAAAAAAGAAAACGACGAAAATCACGATAAATGGATAGGCGTTGGCGGAAAATTCGAGGCAAATGAAAGCCCCGAGGACTGTATGCGCCGCGAGATTCTCGAAGAAACGGGGCTGACGGTTGCCGATTATCGCTATCGCGGCATCGTCACTTTTGTTTCGGACATTTACGAAACCGAATATATGCATCTCTTTACCGTTACCGATTGGACGGGAGAGGCACGCGAGTGCGACGAGGGCGAGCTTGCGTGGATTAAAAAACAAAAGCTGTTTGACCTGACTCTATGGGAAGGCGACCGCATCTTTTTGAGACTTTTGCAAGAAGATGCACCGTTCTTTTCCCTCAAACTTACCTATCGGGGCGACGAATTGACAGAAGCCGTCCTTGACGGAAAATTGCTTTGATTTACCAATGCAAACAACCTTTGTGAGCGGATAGGGTCTCGGTGGTCCCTAGCCGCTTGCGAGAGCTGGGCGAGCCGCTTTGCGGTCGCCTCTGCTGTCTATTTGCAAACATCCCCAATCTTTTAGATAATTTGTTAGAGAGCTTTTTGGAAGGGGTGCGGGGGAACGCTTTTTCCCCGAAAAAGGTTCCCCCCGCAATCTTTTCAAAATCTCTATAAGAAAGGAGGAGCAATCCTGTGAAACTGATACACTGTGCCGACATCCATCTTGATTCACCGATGGAAACGAATTTGTCGGCTGACAAGGCAAGAGAACGCAAGCTGGAGATTCGCTCCACCTTCTCGCGTATGGTACGCACGGCAGCCGAAGAGGGCGTTGAAGCCATTTTGATTGCAGGCGACCTGTTCGACGGCTCGCGCGTGACCAAGAGCACCGAAAATTACGTGCTTGACCTCATCGCATCCCACCCGATGATTGATTTTTTCTATCTTTCGGGTAACCACGATAAGGGAAGCGCGCTTTTGGCTACGGCACAACTGCCTGAAAATTTGCATACCTTCGGTATGACTTGGACGACCTATCGCCAAGGAAACATTGTCATCGCGGGCGCGATGATACCCGATGCCGACACACTTTCGCTCAGCCCCGAAGACGTCAACATTCTGCTCCTTCACGGGCAGGAGCGTCGCAGTGCGGGTGTTGCGGGAGAGGATATTATCCACCTCGGTCGTTTTAAAAATAAGAATATCGACTACGCGGCGCTCGGTCACATTCACGAGCACCGTGTTCTGCGCCTTGATACGCGCGGTGTTGCCGCTTATAGCGGATGCTTGGAGGGCCGCGGCTTTGACGAATGCGGCATAAAGGGCTACGTGCTTTTGAACGTTGAGGGCGGTCGTGTTTCGCACCGCTTTGTTCCGTTTGCTACGCGCACGCTCCACACGGTGGAGTGCGATATCACGGGCTTTTCTTCGGGACTTGATTTGGAAGAGAGAATGCTTGCATCGGTTGCCGATATTGCTCCCAAGGATATGGTCAAGGTCGTTCTCACAGGCACCTGTTCTGCCGAAGCAACGCTTGATTTGTCGCACCTGCGCGGCGTGCTTGCCGAAAAGTTCTATTTTGCAAAGGTCAAGGACGAAACCCGTCTTTCCATCAACGCCGAGGACTATGCCCACGACATTTCGCTCAAGGGTGAATTTGTGCGCCGTGTTATGGCTTCCTCGCTTTCCGAGAGCGAAAAAGAACGCGTCATTGCTTGCGGATTCCGCGCTTTGTCGGGAGAGGAGCTTGGCCTATGAAGCTCTTAAGATTACACGTCGAGAATTTCGGCAAGCTGCAAAATTTTGATTATTCCTTCGACAAAGGTCTCAATGTTCTTTTGCAAGAGAACGGCTGGGGCAAGAGCACCTTGGCGGCCTTTATCAAGGCGATGCTTTACGGCATGCCTGCCAGCAGCAAGCAATCACTTGACGAAAACGAACGCAAAAAATATATGCCTTGGCAAGGCGGCGCGTATGGTGGAAGTCTGGAGTTTTCCACTGCCACGGGCAAATACCGCATCGAGCGCTTCTTTGGCGCAAAAGAGAGCGGTGACAGCTTTGTTCTTTACGACCTTGCCACCAACTGCGAGAGCCAACGCTATTCTCAAAACGTTGGCGAGGAGCTCTTCGGCATTGATGCCGACGGCTTCTCTCGCACGGTCTATCTTTCCCAACACGCAGTTGTTGCCAAGGGAGATAACAACAGCATCACGGCAAAGCTCGGTGACCTGCTTGACGACGTTGACGACATCGGTAGCTTTGACGATGCTATGGCGGCGCTTGATAAGCGCAGAAAATATTATAAAATGACGGGTGAGAGAGGCCGTATTGCCGATATCGAGCGCGAGATTGCAAGCTTGCGTGCGCAAATCGAGCAGCTTTGTCGCACCGAGGAAGCGATGCGTCAAAAGGAAGCAGAGCTCGCTGTTCTCACCGAGAGAATGAGAGAGACAGGTGCATCTATCGAAGCCGTACGCGCAAAATTGCGCCGTGCGGGAGCCGCGCGAGAGAGAGCCGTTCTTGTGGCGCAAAAAGAAAAGATGCAAAAGGAGCTTGCTGCCCTTGAAGAATCCGCGCATGCGCTCGATGTCCGTATGAAGGGGAAGCATCCCACTCCCGAGGAAATTGAAGGCAAGCGTCATCTTTTAAATAGCATTTATGAGGCACGTGCGCGTGTGAGTGAAATTGCATCGATTGGGGCACAAACCGAAAAATATGAAATTCTAAAACCCGATTTTGCGGGGACGCTTCCGAGCCGCGAGGAGCTTGCGGCAATGCTTTCCGCAAATCTCGAGCTGCAAAACATTGCCCACCGCGAGGCGGGCTTGCACACACCCACCGAGAGCGCCGCGGCGCGCCACTTTATCAAATTCGCGCCCCCCACAGAGGGAGAAATCAAAGCACTCTTGGATGCGCTTGCTACCGAAGAAGCAGCACGTTCTGCCAAGCGTGAGCAAAAAGGAAGTACCAAACGCACCCCCGCGATTATTTGCGCGGTTCTTGCGGCGGTATCCTTGATTGCCGCATTTTTCACCGCGCCGATTCTGTTTGCTGTGGCAGGTGTGCTTGGTGTTCTTTCCTTGGTGTTCTTCCTAAAAAAGAATGAACCAAAGGATATCCCCGTCGAGAGCGGGGCAGAGGTTGCCGCACGCCAAATGCTTGCGCGTTATGGGCTTTTTGCCGAGGGCAATCTGCGCGATTCCTTGACCGAGCTCTCTCTCCTTTCACGCCAATGGCGCGAGGGGGAAGTAGCCGAGCAAAAGCGCGTTAAGGCTTTGCAATCCTTGCGTGCGCAAAAGCAACAAATTTTGCGTGGATTGCAAGAAAAATTCCGCGCTTGGGAGATTGTTCTGCCCCCCAAGAATGATTACCGCGATGATATCGAGGCTTTGCGCCGAGACGTTGTTCGCATTACGCGTGCTGTGGCTGAGACCGAGCAACGTAACCGTCGCCGTGAGGCGGCAGTTGCCGAGCAAAAGCGCTTGCAAGCAGAATTTACCCCCTTCCTGCGCCATTTCGACCCCGAAGGCAAAATGAAGCCTTCCGAATGTCTCGACCGCGTGCAGGAGTGGGAAACCGAATACCGCCGTCTTTCCAACCGCATTCCGCAGTTGCGCGAGGAGATTACATGCTTTGTATCCGAAAAGGGGATTTCTGCATCCTCGGAGCAAGAAAATGCGATACTCCCCGACCTCGATGCTTTGAGCGCGCGCGAGCGGGAGATGCAAAAGGAGCTCGACCAAATGCAGAGCCGACAAGCGGAATTGAGAAGCCACATTGGCCGTCTCGCAACCGATGCCGAGCGTTTGCCTGAGGTAGAGGCAACGGTCCGCGCACTCGAAGAGGAGCTCTCTTTGGCGCGCGCCAACAGTACGACCATCGCCAACACGGCACAGTTTTTGGAGGAAGCCAAATCGGGGCTTTCCACACGCTATCTTGCCGATATGCAAACGAGTTTTTCTTCTCTTTTGCAAGCCTTGATGGATGGAGCCGCACCCGAATCGGTAATGGATACCTCGTTCAAGGTCAAGCTTCGCGAGGGCGGAAAAACGCAGCATCCCGAATCCTTGAGCCAAGGCTGGCGTGATGCCGTGCAGTTCTGCGTGCGTCTTTCTCTTGCCGAGGCACTGTATGCCGAGGGAGAGAGACCGCCTATCATTCTTGACGACCCCTTCGTCAACCTCGATGAGCGTCGTTTGGAAGCCGCAAAGCGACTACTCGCGGCACTTTCGGATAAGTATCAAATTTTGTATCTGGTCTGCCACGCGGAAAGGGGGCAATAGCCGTGAAAGCATTAGGACTTTACGTGCATATCCCGTTCTGCCGCAGCAAGTGCCTGTACTGCGATTTTTGCTCTTTTCCGCGCCAGGATGAAGAAAAAATGACAGAATACGTCACGGCTCTTTATCGCGATTTGCGCGCATACGCTCCTGCTTGCCGTGAATATACGGTTGACACCGTTTTTCTTGGCGGCGGAACGCCCACCACGCTCCCCGCGTATCTTTTAAAAGATTTGATGGGCGAAATTTACAAGTATTATCACGTCGCTCCCGACGCCGAAATCACCGCCGAATGCAACCCCGTTACGGGCGAGTGTGAGCTCTTCGCGCGTATGCGCGCGGCGGGCATCAACCGTTTGAGCATCGGCTTGCAGAGCGTGCACGAAAATGAGCTGAAAGCACTCGGCAGACTTCACAGCTTTGAGACCTTTGCCGCTTGCTTTGCCGACGCGCGTGCGGCGGGATTTGATAACATCAGCGTTGATGTGATGTCGGGCATTCCGCACCAAACCCCCAAGAGCCGCCAAGAGACGCTCGAAAAGGTCATTGCCCTTGGCCCCGAGCATATTTCTTCCTACGACCTCATCATTGAGGCAGGCACGCCATTTGCTCGCAAAAGGGCAACGCTTCCGCTTCCCGATGAGGAAGCCGCACGAAAAATGTACCTTGAGGGCATCGAATTTTTGTCCCAAAAAGGATATGCGCAGTACGAAATCAGCAATTTTGCACGCGCAGGGTATGAGTCGCGCCACAACCTCAAATATTGGAACTGTGACGAATACCTCGGCTTTGGCGTTGCGGCATATTCCGATTTTGGTGGAGAGCGTTTTGGCAACTCGCGCGATATCGAGGCTTACATCGCAGGCCGCGACATCACCGAGGAGAGGGGAGCACCTGACCAAAATGAACGCATCAATGAATACGTAATGCTCCGCTTCCGCTTGTGCGAGGGCTTGGATATTGCTGCTTTTGAGGGGCGTTTTGGCATCTCTTTTGAAGAGACGTACAGCAAAAAGTTGGCATCGTTCCTATCTGCGGGGCTTGTCCGCCGCGAGGGCGGCAGATATTTCCTCTCGCGCGAGGGGATGCTCGTCAGCAATACCATCCTTTCCGAAATTTTGGATTTTTCACAAAAATAAAAAACCACTTGACAAGTGCGCGAATTTCGTGTACAATAATGTCACATACTACTATTGAAAAAGAGGGAACGACAATGAACGAAAACGAACGCGAATTTTTTACGCTGGTCGATGAAGACGGCTCTGAAATCGAATTTGAAAAAATCGGCGAAATCACCCTTGGTGAAAAGGTTTACTTTGCAATGATTCCCGCAGAGTCGGCAGAAAAGGCACAAAACGACGGTGGATTTTGCGAGTACGTGGTTCTTCGCCTTGAAAAGGACGAGAATGGCGAGGATACCCTCGTTAGCGTTGACGACGACGATGAATTCGACAACGTAGCCGACGTATTTGACGATATGTTCTCCGAAGAAATCGACTACGACGGCAACTAAAAAAGATTTATAACCTGCTTAGTGCGTGATGGTTCGGTGATTTGTGAACCTACAAGAGATTAAAGGAGTCTAAGGCAGACGGTGGTTTGCAGACCT
Organism: Eubacteriales bacterium; assembly: GCA_045542155.1. Taxonomy (GTDB): domain Bacteria; phylum Bacillota; class Clostridia; order Oscillospirales; family CAG-272; genus UMGS1865. Next base: position 6 of record JAZQKM010000236.1, on the reverse strand, counting down.
CCCGTA
>JAZQKM010000235.1:0-6618 GCA_045542155.1 Eubacteriales bacterium | reverse complement strand
AAGACAGTACTCTTCCCACAACCAAAACCGTTTATTTTAATGCAAACGGAAAGTTGATTCAAATAACAGAAACCGTTGGGGAATCCTATTTGCAAATTGATGTAAACTATGAAACTCCCGCAGAAATTCTCCCACCCGAAGATACCGCAGCATACTACGAGGTACCCAAATTTCCCTCTACCGATGAGGAATTTTATCAATTCTATGTCAATCTTTGCACCGATTTGCAACAAAACGACCACTTCCAAGTAACCATTGTTCTCCACGGCAAAAGCATATTCTACCAACTTGCAGGCGCAAACAAGCGTATTATTGTATATGAAATTGGGAATACCAAAAAACGATGGATTGTTGACGGAATGGGATATACACAAACCAATGACAACAATACTTTTAAAACTCCCCTAACCTCCGCCTTTTTAAAAGAATTTTCGGATGTAGAAAATCTCTTCCCCATCATCCCAATTCAGCAAGAAAAGCTTCAAAATTTTGAGTTTTACTATAACTTCTATATCTATGAAAGCACCCTCACATTTGAGCAAATAGACGAATCGGGCGCTCTGTTGCAATATGAATACAAAATTTCTGATTTGTATAACAACATGACTGTTTCCATTACCAAGTTTGTGGAGGGCGAAAAAACCGAAACTCGCGAATTCGATATTCAAATTTATCCCGACCTCCAAATAGAGGCTCCTTTCACTTACTAATAAAAGCACAAAAAAGCCACCCGCTGGGTGGCTTTTCTCTTGCTTTTAATTACTTCCCTGCCTTATTTCTTGCGGCGGTGAGTGTGTTTTTGAGCAGCATCGTTATTGTCATCGGTCCTACTCCGCCGGGAACGGGGGTGATGGCAGAGGCAATGGGCTCGACAGATGCGAAGTCGACGTCGCCTGTCAGCTTGCCGTCCTCGCGGCGGTTCATACCAACGTCGATGACGACCGCTCCGGGCTTGACCATATCGGCGGTGACGAAATCGGCTTTGCCGATAGCAACCACCAAAATGTCTGCCTCGCGTGTGACCTCGGAAAGGTTTTTGGTGCGGCTGTGGCAGATAGTAACTGTTCCGTTTGCATGGAGCAGGAGCATTGCCATGGGCTTGCCAACAATGTTGGAACGCCCAATAACCACGCACTGTTTGCCTGCAATTTCAACACCCGTACGTTCCAAAAGTGCCATAACGCCTGCGGGTGTGCAGGGCAAAAAGCTATAATCACCTATCATAATTTTGCCTACGTTGTAGGGGTGAAAGGCATCTACGTCCTTTTTGGGGTTGATGCGCAAAAGGACTTCGGTCTCATCAAGATGCTTCGGCAAAGGCAGTTGCACAAGGATGCCGTGAATAGCATCGTCATTGTTGAGTTCATCAACAAGTGCGTTCAACTCCGCTTGCGCGGTGCTCTCGGGGAGCTCGTATACGCGGGAGTAAAATCCAACCTCTTCGCAGGCCTTCTTCTTGTTGCGAACATAGACCTGCGACGCGGGATTTTCGCCCACGATGATGACCGCGAGTCCGGGCAAAAAGCCGTTTTCCTTTTGAAAAGCCGCGGTTTCCTCTTTGATTTCCTCGCGAATCTGTGCTGAAATCAGTTTACCGTCAATTCTTGTTGCCATCTTATTTATCCTCTTTTTGAAACAGCTTTTTACACCAACAACGATTTTCTCCCAAGCCTTTTTGATTGAATCGGAGAGACTGTTGGCTTCGGTTTTGGTCTCTTCTGCTTTTTCTGCTTTTTCGCCTGCGAGCTCGGCTTCTACTGCCTTTGCTGCCTGATATGCTTCTTCCTCGAGAACAAGCAAGGGCTTGCGCTTGTGGGTGAGAATAGTGAGCACCAAAAGTGCAACGCCGCAACCGATAAAGCAAAGAAGTCCTACAAGCTGGGAGATGCGCACGTTTGTGCCGGGAACGTAAAGGCTATCGGTGCGGAAGCCCTCGATGAACATACGTCCAAAGCCGTACCACGTAAAGTAAAACAGCGCGATTTGACCGTGGAATCTCTTGTGCTTGTAAATGATATTGGCTACTGCAAAGCCGAGAATATTCCACACGCTCTCATAAAGGAACGTGGGGTGGTAATAAACAACGTTTCCATACCAATCCTGCAATCCCATGCGGAAGGTGTGGAAGATAGTGCCCTCGCCCGAGGTCAATACCAGCTCCTTGTTAAAAAAGAAGAAGCGTGTGGTCTCGCCAATCTCATAGCCGTAGGCTTCGCCGTTGAAGAAGTTGCCCCAACGTCCCATAGCCTGCGCAATCATAACACCTGGGGCTGCCATATCGAAGAGCTTGCGCCAGGAAATCTTTTTGATAAGACACATAATCACGATACCCAAGCATCCGCCAATGATACCGCCGTAAATGCCAAGACCGCCATTCCAAATGGCAATGGCCTCACCAAAGGTTTCGTATTGGTCGAGCGTTGTCAAAACATAATAGGCGCGCGCGCCGATAACACCGAGAACGATCGTGAGGAGACCAATGTCGATGATGTCATCGGCAATAACGTGCTCATTGCGTTTGCCACGGAAGATAACGTACAAAGCGGCACAAAGGATGCCGAGAGTAATAATCAAACCGTACCAGCGAACCTCCAGCTTGCCAAAAAGTGTAAAGACAATTTTGTTCAGTTCCATTTCCCCAATGCCAAGGCCAGGGAATGATACAACGGTTTTTTCAAGCATAGTTTATCCTTTCCGTCTGCTTCGCCTTACAAAGGTCGAACAACAGACATTGCAAAGTACTGCGGTTGATAGAGCGTGTGTAAAAGCGCCTCGAGTTCTTCTTTCGTAATTGATTGCAGAACTGAGGGGACGTCAAAGAGCTCCGAGCCGTCGAAAACAAAGGACAGAAGTCGGTTTGCAATCTCGTCGGTGGAGTCGTATGCGCGAACCTCATCGGAATACATCACGCGACGGCAACGCTCAAAGTCCTCATTCGAAAGTCCTTTTTTCTTAACACCCTCCAAATAGTCTATCAGGTGGTCATAAACCGCTTCGGGATTTTGGGAGTCGCCCGAAATACAAGTGAAAGCAAATCTTTCGGTGGAAGAATACCCAAACGAAAACGAGGGAGAGATAAGTCCCGCGTCAAACAGTTCCGCATAAAAGGGGCCTGCCTGCGAGAAAAGAATTTCGTTGAGCAACGTAACAGAGAGGTCGCGGCGCAAGCGCTCCTCGGGCTCCTTTGGCAGAACGTTATCCTTGATGCCAATGTTAAAGATGGGCTTTGCCGCTTGCATTTTTGCTTCGATTCGCGTGCGGTGTACTGCCTCGGGCTCTGCGGGATAAATGCGGCGTACAGGCTCTTTTTTCTCTCTCGTGTTCGGCAAAACGCGGTCGGCAACCGCCAAAACCGCCTCGGGAGTGACGTTTCCGCAAACCACCAGTGCCATATTGTCGAGCCGATAAAAAGCATCGTAGCACTGATACAAGAGCTTTGGGGTAATCTTTTGAATGGATTTGACCGTACCGCCAATGCTGATGCGTACGGGATTTTTGTGATAGAGCGCAGAGAGCAAATTCAGATAAGCACGCTCCCACGGACTATCCTCATCCTCGCGAATCTCCTCGGCAATAATTCCGCGCTCGCGCGCGACCGATTCCTCGGTAAAATGCGGTTGCGTGACAAACGTGAGCAGTTCAGCCAACGCCTCTTCTACGTTTTCGGTGCAACCGAAAAGATATGCCGTTTTGCTATAATCGGTATATGCGTTGGAATCGGCGCCGAGTGCCGAAAAACGTGCGAATGCATCACTGCCGTCGGGGGCTTCAAAGAGCTTATGCTCCAAAAAGTGAGCAATGCCGTGGGGAACGGTCACAGGCTTCCCCTTCCCAATCGCAAAGGTTGTGTCAAGAGAGCCGTATTTGGCAGCAAACAGCGCGTACGTACCGCTCATTTGTTTTGGAAAAACGTAAATGGGCAAGCCGCTTGCGTGCTGTACATAGGTATATTTTTCGCGCAAAAGCGCGGATGTGTACTCAATTTTCTTCATCGTCTCTCTCCTCTCCCACAGCGGTTGGATGCAGGACAAAAACGGTGTCTACCGTCATTTGCTTTGCTACGCGGACAACATCCTCTCGCGTTAAGGACGCAATGCGGGCACTTCCCTCCTCGGGAGAAATCGAAACGCCTGCGAGTGCGCGGCCGAGGAAATAGACCTCCATAGCAGAGGGACTATCCGAAAGCTGACGGTAGGCATTTGCCATAGACTGCTGCGCCGCTTGCCATTCGGCATCGCTGATGTCGCCTGCGGCAAGAGAGGCAAGCTGACGGCGAATTTCGGCTTCCGCCTCCTCTCGGCGGTCATCCTCAAGACTGCAACAAACAGTGAGTGCCGCCTTGTAAGCGTTGTAGGCGGAAAAGCAGGAGTAGCAAAGCCCCAGCTTTTCGCGCACATTGATAAACAATTTGGAAACGGGCGAGGACGAACCCAACAGCTCGTTGTAAAGAGCAACTGCAAAAAAATCCTCATCCTGCACTGCGGCAGGAGTGCGCAAGCCAAGAACAAGTGCGCTTTGATGCACGGGCAAATCCTCGCATACACGCAATTCCTCCGCGCGGCGCGGAATGCTTGCTACGTCGGTGAGCGGAATGGTGGGGGTGTTCTTCTCTATTGGCTTTGGTGCAACCTCTTCTACCGCAAACCCCTTGACAAAAGCATCCACAACGTTTTCGACATCGGATGCACCTACGTAGAAGGCGTGCAGGGAGAGATTTTGATAAAGCTCTTTCCAATATGCGGTCAGCTCCTCGGGAGTAACCGACATAACCTCTTCTTCACTGCCGTAAAGCGGAATGCCGCAGGGCTCACTACCGAACATCAGCTTACGGCATCTGTCCATAGCATAGCTTTGCGGATGGTTCTTCTTGGCGCGAATGGCATCGCGTTGCAGCTGCTTTTCGCTTTCAACATAGTTGGCGCAAAGAAGCCCGTTCTCATCCAAGGCGGGCGAGAAAAAGACCTCGCGCATAATCTCGGCTACGTCGCAAAGCAGCGTTTCGCGCTCGGGAGCATCCTCGGGCAGATATTCCTTGCCCAAAATGTTGGCGCAAAGTCCGAACACCTGCGCGTCTCCGCGATAGAAGTTGCGCACCGACAGCTCTGTTCCAAACAGATAATCGAGACGGCGGTTGATTGCCGAAATCGTGGGATAACTCTTGGTGCCGCGCAGAAGCACGGACAACAAAAGAGACGTCATATAGGGCTTTTGCTCACAAATCGGCACAACCGCCGAAACGGAGAGCATTTCGGTTTTGAATTTTTGGGTTTGACACAGTCGCAGTGTCATATTTTTGCCGAGATGGAGCTCGATTGGAATCATATCGTCTTCCTTTGTGTGGGAATTTGGCACGTCAATACCGCTTGGTGCCATCGGGGTCGGGCGGGTTGGAGAAATCAGGCTCGGTAACGATAGGCGTCGTTTCTTCCGGCGTGGTTTCCTCGGGAGTGGTCTCTTCGGGAGTGGTCTCTTCCGGTGTTGTTTCCTCGGGGGTGGTTTCTTCAGAAGTTATCAGTGAAGAAGTGGTATTCGCAACATCATCTTCCTTTTGAAAAAGCTGCGAAAAAAATGCACAAGACGCCAAGCCCAAACAGATTGCAAAAGCCAATGCCGCCGCCAAAAATTTGGTCGTATAGCGCATTAAGCCTCCAAGGAACGCAGATAGTTGATGCAGCGTTCAACCTCTTTGATGCCCGTGGGATTGAGGGTTTCGCTCTCTACAACCATTTCAAGTCCGTGAGCAATCGCATACTCGCGAACGGCGGCTACGGGAGCAGTTCCCTCGCCCAGCGCTTTGCCCTGTCCATTCGCAAGACCGTCCTTGAGGTGAATAACGCTGACGCGGTCGCCAAGACGCTCAAGAAGCGCGATGGGGTCCTCGCCTGCGGCGTAAGCCCAGAAGGTGTCGATTTCAAACTTGATATTGGTGCAACGCTGGAGTACTTCGTGCGGAATTTGACCGGCTTTGTTGGGCAGGAACTCATCCTTGTGGTTGTGGTAGGAAAGCGTGATGCCGTGTTGCGCCAAGAGCGGTTGTGCCGTGTTGACAAGGGCAACGAATTGACCGAGTTTGAGACGGTCGGAAAGGTCTGCCCACGGAATGATGATGTTTTTGTTGCCAATAATCTTGTGGTAAAGAATGGTGTTCATAATGCGGTCGGGGGTAAGCTCTTCCCAACCCGTGTGCGTGCCGCTAATACGCAAACCCGTCTCACGGAGCATTCTGCCAACCTCGGGAGCTGAGTTGCCAAAGAAGCCTGCAAACTCAACAAAGCTGTAGCCAAGGTCTTTGACCTGTTGCATCGCTTTTTGCAGTCCCTTTTGGGTGATGTCTCTAACACTGTATAATTGCAATCCGTATTCCATAATATTGTCTCCTTTTTTGTGCGGCATTTTCGCCTTTTAATCTTGTTAACAAGATTATTATACCGCATTTGGATGGAATTGTCAACAGAGGTGCTACTTTTTTCAAAAAAAGCGCCGGAAGATTTTAACTAAATCACCATCAGCCTGTCATCCTGAGCGGAGTCGAACTTCTGTGGAGCGAATAGCGACGCAGAAGCGCGAGCCCTCGGGCGAAGCGGGATCTCCGAAGTCGGAGGCCAAGCGGTCTTAGGA
>JAZQKM010000234.1:0-3991 GCA_045542155.1 Eubacteriales bacterium | reverse complement strand
GTAAGAACATAACAGCCTCCTATTTGTTGTCGTTGCGTTTATTATAGCACAGTTTTTTGCGGTGTGCAATATGAATTTTTGGAAACGGATAGCGTTTTTTGAAAAATGCACCCTCTCCGTCAAATGACCCAAGCGCATTTGCCACCTCTCCCAAAGGGAGAGGCTTTCGGAGTATGCAGGTAAAGCTAAGAAAGGCTCTCCTTGGGGAGAGCTCCCACCGAAGGTGGGTGAGAGGGGGTCACACCCCATTCTTTTTTGTCTCTCTCGGCGAAACGCCCATCATCTGTTTATATTGACGGAAGAAGGAAGAATAGTCGCTGAACTCATATTTGGCGCAAACGTCGGCGGCGGACATGCCGCCTGCGAGGTCCGCCTGCGCGGCAAAGAGCTTTTTCTGCGTGATGTATTTTTTCAGTCCAATGTGCATTTCTTGCGAAAAAACGTTTTGCACGTAGGATTTTGAAAGCATCATCTCACGCGCCAAAAAGTCAGCGTCAAGGGGTTTTTCAAGGTTTTCGGAAATCAGCTTCAGCATTGTTTCCACCAAGGGATTGCGAGCCGATTCCACAGGGGTTGAGCTATCCATTCGATAACTGCAAAAAATAAGCAATTCGCGCAAAAGAGAGCGGCAAACAAGCGAAAAATCATCGGGTGTATAGGTTTCGTGATAGAGGTCGAGCAGATGGAAAAAGCGACAAAACTCGGTGTCCTCTCCAATGTTCAAAATCGTCGGCTTTGCAAATAGCTTTTGTCGGTGCTCTATGGGAATGATATCGGGTGAAAAGTCAAGCACGTAGTTTTCATAGGGCTGCGGAGAGCGGGGAATAAAGTAGTGATAGGTTGCCTGCGGTATGATGAGCAGGTCATAAGGTTTGGGGCGATGTAGAATGCCGTCGATGTTAAAATTTGCATCACCGCGCACAAACAATAGTAGCTCACAACAGGCGTGCGTGTGCTGTGCATACTGTGCCGCAGTTGGGCATGGAACGTATTTGTGCGATATTTCAAATATGGGAGCATTCGCTTTTACCTCAAACATAGCCATCCCTCACTTTCTTGCTTTTCTTATATACTACCATAAAAAAGTAAGAATTGCAATATAAAAAATAAAAAAACCACTTTCTTTTTCCATTTTATTATGATATACTAAACTCGTATCGGTGTGTACACCGAAAAGTTTGTAGATTTACACATACATACAAGGAGGATTTGTATTATGAAGAAAATGAAAGTTGCCATTATTGGTCAGGGACGCAGCGGCCGCGATATTCACGGCGCATACTTCCTTTCCGACCTGAACAAAAATATCGAGGTCGTTGCCATTGTTGATGAGATCGAAGAGCGCCGCGAGAGAAGCATGAAGGAATTTGGCTGCGACGGTTACGCATCCTACACAGAGCTCTTCGGCCGCAAGGATATCGATCTTATCATCAACGCATCCTTCTCTCATATGCACTATGCTATCGCCAAGGACTGCCTGCAACACGGCTACAACGTGCTCAACGAAAAGCCCTTTGCAAAGACCATTTACGAGTGCATGGATCTGATCAAGACCGCAAAAGAGAACAACGTTATCATCACTGCTTTCCATCAATCCCTCTTCGGCCCCACCGTGCTCAAAATGAAGGAGATCATTGCATCGGGCAAGATTGGTAACGTAAAGCAGATCAACGTACGTTACTCCAGCTTTGGCCGTCGTTGGGACTGGCAAACTCTGCAATCCTTCTGCGCAGGCGGCGTTTACAACACCGGCCCTCACCCCATTGGTATTGCAATGGATCTGATCGGTTGGGATCCTGCTGCAAAGGTTGCTTACTCGCATTTGGATACCGCGCTCACTCTTGGCGACGGTAATGATATGGCAAAGCTCATCATCACCGCTCCCGGCAAGCCCGTTATCGATATTGAGGTCAACAGTGCCGATGCATTCCCGCCCAAGAACTTCAAAATCATGGGTGACCGCGGCAACATCACTTGCGGTGTTTCCGGTGCAATCAGCTTAAAATATATCGTTGACGAGGAGCTTGAGCCCCGTCAGGTTATCTCCACTCCCTTGACACATCCCGAAACGCGCAGACCTATGTACTGCGGTGAAAAGCTGCCCTTCCACACCGAGGAAATCGCTACCGAGGGCGACCCCTTCAGCACCGCTTGCAACCTGTTCTACAACCAGATGTACGAGACCATTATGAACGGCGCTCCTCTGTACGTTACTCCTGAAAAGGCAGCCAAGGTCATTGAGCTCATTGAGGTAATGCACGCACAAAATCCGCTGCCCGTTAAGTATTGATTTGTAGGAAGTTCCTTCACACGGAGATTTTGAATGTATAAAATTGCGATACTGGGGTGTGAGAACACCCATGCCAACAGTTTTTTGCGTCAAATTTACAAAAAGGGAAGGCATACCGACATCGAAGTGATAGGCATCTATTCCGAAGAGGAAGAGCCATGCCGTAAATTGCACGAGGAGTTCGGTGTTCCCGTAATGAAGAACTACGATGAGCTCGTGGGCAAGGTGGATGGCATTATGGTAACGGCGCGTCACGGTGCCAACCACTACAAATACGCCAAGCCTTACCTCTCGTCGGGAATTCCGATGTTTATCGATAAGCCTGTTACCGTAAATGGGGAAGAGGCTGTGGCTTTTATGCGCGATGCACAAAAGAACGGTGTTCGCATTTGCGGCAGCTCCTGCGGTAAATTTCTCACCGGAGTTGTCACGCTTGCCGAAAAAATCAAGAGCGGGGAAATTGGAACGATTCACGGAGGCAATATCTGTGCCCCCATTGAAATCGACAGCCCCTATGGCGGCTTCTATTTCTACACTCCACACCTTGTGCAAATGATGATTACCATCTTTGGCGGGGACGTCCTTGAGGTTGGTGCTATGGTACAAGGAAAGGACGTTGGCATTGTTGCAAAATACCGCGACTATCCCATCACGGGCTCTTACGTCTCGGCGGGCGGACATTTTGCCGCTACGGTCTATGCCGAAAACGGCATCTATACCGAGCCCTGCGAGCTGCGCTCCTATGCTTTTGAGCGTCAGCTCGACGATATGCACGACCTGCTTGCAGGCGGCGAAATGAAGGAAAGCTACGACTCGTTTATCCGTCCCGTTTTCATTCTTGAAGCGCTTGACGCATCTATTCGCTCCGGCAAGATCGAGCCTGTACGTATTCTGCCCGTATAAATACTATCCAATTAGCGGATGCTACGCATCCGTCACCTCATCCGGCATTGATTATCATCCATATCAAGAAAACAGCCAATAATGCAACCGGTATTTTACAAAAGGCTCTCCTAGGGGAGAGCTGTCGCCGCAAGGCGACTGAGAGGGGGCATTTACCCTCTCCGTCATTTTCTTACGAAAATGCCACCTCTCCCAAGGGGCGAGGCTTTTGAATTGTAAGCACCGCAACTAGCAAAAGGCTTCTCCTTGAGGAGAAGCTGTCATCTGCCGTTTTCGGCAGTGACTGATGAGGTGAGCTGTCACAGACGGCACCATTCGTAACACAAAACAGAAAGGTTTTACGACTTATGTTGAAAAAGATTATTAAAGATAAACCCACCGTTAAGATTTTTGAAAATCGCGCTTTAGCCGGCAAGGATGCCGCACGCGACGGTGCAAACGCTATCCGCGAATTGCTTGCAAAGCAAGAGTGGGTAAACATCATCTTTGCCGCTGCTCCCTCGCAGAACGAGATTCTCGCCGGCCTGGTAGCCGATAAGGAAATTGACTGGACTCGCGTAAACGCTTTCCACATGGATGAATACGTGGGCCTCGATGCTTCCGCTCCTCAGCGCTTTGGCAACTTCCTTGCCAATGCCATCTTCTCGAAATGCCCCTTCAAGAGCGTGAACTACATCAACGGCAATGCCGCCGACATTGATGCAGAGTGTGCACGCTATGGTGCTCTTCTCGCAGATGCCAAGGTAGACCTCGTTTGCATGGGTATCGGCGAAAACGGCCACATCGCCTTCAACGATC
>JAZQKM010000233.1:0-2581 GCA_045542155.1 Eubacteriales bacterium | reverse complement strand
TGGGGAAACCTTTTTTGCAAAAAAGGTTTCCCCATAATCACTTACAAATCACTCCGCTACAAATATAAACGGGTAAATATCCTGACCGCCGTCGATGAAATAGGTTTCGATTGCGGGGTAGGTTTTTTGGATGTCTGCTTGGAGAGCAGACTGCTGTTCGGGAGTGGCATCCTTACCGCAGAATACGGTCAGCATAAATTTGTCACCCTCGAGAATTTTCTCGGTAAGACCGAGAGCCGCGGTGTGTTGGTCGGGATTGGAAAGAACAATCTCTTTGCCGATAATACCGATGGTATCACCGTTTTTGATGGTAACGCCATTGATTTCCGCATCGCGGATAGAAGGAGAAACGTAGCCTGCGGTCACGCGACCGAGGGCTTCGGTCATTTCGGCGGCGATTGCTTCGGCATCGTCTGCCTCAAAGTTTGCACAGGAGAGTGCCACGTAGCCCGAGCCAATGTTCTTGCTGGGGATAACGTGAATTTTAGCTGCCGTATAGATATCGGCGGCTTGCTGTGCAGCCATAAAAATGTTGCCGTTATTCGGGAAAACGAAGATATGCTCTGCATTTACCTTGGCAAACGCATCGAGGAAATCGTTAGTAGAGGGGTTTTGTGTCTGTCCGCCCTCAACTACCTCATCGGTGCCAAAGTCGCGGTAAAGCTGCTCGATGCCGGGGCCGGTGCAAACGGCAACTACGCCGTATTTTTTAGCGGGTGCGGCAGGAGCGTCTTCCTTAACAGGTGCAGGAGTTTCTTCTTTCTCCCCTTCCACAACAGAGCTGTGTTGGAGCGACATATTTTCAATCTTCACCTTCAAAAACTCGCCAAAGGTGCGGCAATGGCCAAGAACCTTTTCGGGTGTGAGGGTGTGGACGTGAATTTTCACAATACTATCGGTTTGGAAAGCAACGATAGAGTCGCCAATGGTAGAAAGAAACGCTTTAAGTGCTTCGATATCGAAGGTAGCAATATTCGTTTTTGAATTTTGCAAACGGACAAGAAGCTCGGTACAATAACCGTAAGTCATAACACTATCGGGGCCAAATGCATCGAGGTCAGCTTCGGGAGCAGGTGCCGGCTTTGCATTTGCTGTCAGCTGTGCCATCTGCTCTTCGCCCAAAATTTCCTCGCCGTTGAGGACGCGATTGAAGCCATCCATAATATAGAACAGACCTGCTCCACCACTATCAACAACACCTGCTTCACGCAGAACAGAGAGAATTTCGGGAGTGCGTTCCAAGGATGCACGCATCTCACCTACCAGGTCGGAGAAAAGTGTGCTGATGGTGCTCTCGGGAGTAATGCGAGCTACGGCGTATTCCACAGCCTCGCGCGCAACGGTAAGAATCGTACCCTCGGTAGGTGTCATAACCGACGTGTACGCCTGCTGAACGCCTCTTTGCAAAGCGCGCCCGAATGCGGCGGGATCAGCTTGGTCAACGCCCTCAATTCCCTTTGCAGTGCCTGCAAAGAACTGAGAAAGAATAACACCCGAGTTTCCGCGTGCACCAAGAAGCATACCGTGCGAAAATGCCTTCATAACGTCGGCAAGGTTATCGGTTTCAAGGTTCTCGATAGCGGCAACACCGCTCTCGATGGTCATACGCATATTGTCACCGGTGTCACCGTCCGGAACAGGAAATACGTTGAGCTTATTGACCTCTTCGGCATTGGAGCGCAGCTGCATAGCGCCGCCCTTTGCCATTTTGGAAAGCAAATTGCCCCCCATTACCTTAATATCATCCCACGTAGTCTTCTTTTTTGCATTGGGGTCCTTTGCGGCAGCGGCACGCCCGGCCTTTTTTTGTTCCTGCTTCTTCTTGGTTGCATCCTGCACCTTGATGATAGCTACGGCCGTTTGATGTACGCTGGTCTTTGCCGCTTTTTTGACCGTTGTAGCGGCCTTTTTAGCGGTGGATGCCGCGATTTTCGCTACGTCCTCTTTTGTAATTGCCTTCTTTTTAGCAGGTTGCTTTGTCCCTTGGGTTGCATTCGGCTTTCCCGAAGGCGCGGGCATGGCTTTCTTTTTATCTTCTGCCATTGGTTAAAATCTCCTTGAAAATTGGTGATAAATGCGCGCGGGCTCAAATTTTATCTTGCGTCGGCAACAAAGAAGAGCGCAATGGTACCGGGGCCGGAATGTGCACCGATAACAGGACCGACGTCAGTGATAATCTTTACTTCTACACCGTGTCTCTCTTTGAGTATATCGGCAAGGAGCTGTGCATCTGCTAGGCAATCGCCATGGGAAATAAACACGGTTCCGCCCTCTTTATCTACTGCCTTTTCGGTGTACTTATCTGCCATTGCAACAATAGAGGTTCTTCTGCCGCGTACCTTGGTAACGGGAATGAGGTGGCCCTCATTATCCATATAGAGCACGGGCTTGATACCAAGCAGGTTGCCAACAAATGCCGCCGTGGGGCTGACACGTCCACCGCGCTTGAGGTAAACAAGGTCGTCAACTGTGAACCAAATGCCCATACGACCAATCAAATCACGCGCAAAGGCTTCGGCTTCTTCGATAGTCGCGCCGTTCTTTTTCTGTTCTACGGTCAAATAGACCATAAGCCCCTCGC
>JAZQKM010000232.1:0-5999 GCA_045542155.1 Eubacteriales bacterium | reverse complement strand
TGCAAGGATATCGTTTGCGCTCTTGCGGCCGATACCGTAAATGTAGGTAAGGGCGATTTCTACGCGCTTGTTGTTCGGAATATCAACACCAGCTATACGAGCCATACTGTTTATTCACCTCTCTGTTGATTTTTGCGGTATCTGATTAACCCTGTCTTTGCTTGTGCTTAGGGTTTTCACAGATCACCATGATTTTACCTTTTCTCTTGATGATCTTGCATTTCTCGCAGATCTTCTTAACGGATGGTTTCACCTTCATTGTGTCTGTACCATACCTTTCTTGCTTATTCTGCAATAATTATTTTGCTCGCCAGGTGATGCGTCCTTTGGTCAGGTCGTAGACCGAAACCTCAATGGTTACGCGCTCGCCGGGCAAAATTCTAATATAGTTCATACGAAGCTTACCCGAAATATGTGCGGTAACAATGTGACCGTTCGGGAGCTTTACCTTGAAGCAAGCGTTGGGCAGTGCCTCAACGACTGTGCCTTCAAACTCGATTACATCTTCCTTTTGTGCCAAAAGAATGTTCCTCCTAATTCAAATTGATTGCTTGTGTTATCAGAAACCTTTTTCTACTTCGGTCAAAATCAGCACACCGTTTGACGTAAGAGCCACGGTGTTTTCGTAATGTGCCGAAAGACTTCCGTCAGCGGTTTTTACCGTCCAACCGTCATTGAGCTCAATTACGTCTGCCCTGCCTACGTTAACCATCGGCTCAATGGCAAGCGTCATACCCGCCGAGAGGCGAATGCCTCTGCCGGGAGTGCCGAAGTTTGGAACGTCGGGTTGCTCGTGCATATTTGTGCCGATGCCGTGTCCAACGTAACGCTTAACAGTGCTAAATCCGTTTTGTCGTACCAAAGTATCAATAGCCGAACCAACGTCACCCAAGCGGTTGCCTGCTTCCAGTTTTTCAACGCCCGCCCAAAAGCTATCGCGTGTAACCTGAATCAGTTTTTTCGCTTCTTCACTGACGTTCCCTACGGGAATGGTTCTTGCCGAGTCACCAACGTAGCCGTGATAGGTTGCGCCGGTGTCAATTTTGACGATATCGCCATCCTTTAGGATGCGGTTTTTTGCGGGAATGCCGTGAATAACCTCGTCATTGATGCTAATGCATGCGCTGGCAGGAAAGCCGCAGTACCCCAAAAAAGCAGGGGTTGCTCCGCACTTTTCGATATGCCGACGAATGGCTTGGTCGATTTCATACGTGCTAATACCCGGTCGGACCATATCACGGGCGATGAGCAATGCTTCGCCCGTAATACGTCCCGCATCTCTCATAGCGGTGATTTGTGCAGCATTCTTAAGTGTAATCATACTTTACGCCTCTACCGTTTTGAGTGCTTGGAACACGAGTGCGGTAGTATCCGCTACCCCGTCCTGTCCCTCCACTGTGAGAAGCAGACCGCGCTCAGCGTAAAACGCTTTGAGGGGCTCTGTCTCTCTGTGGAAGGTTTCCAATCGTTTTTTTACAGTTTCTGCTGCGTCGTCGGCTCTGACGTACAAAGCCGCGCCGCATCTGTCACAAACATCCTCTTTGATGGGAGGATTGTAAACGACGTGATAGGATGAGCCGCAGGAGCAAACTCTGCGTCCGCTCATACGCTCAATGATTTTTTGGTCGGGAACTTCAAGATTGAGTACGGCATCGATGTGAATTCCCATCGCTTCCAAAGCCTCGGCTTGAGGAATGGAGCGCGGAAAACCGTCGAGCAGAAAACCGTTCTCACAGTTGTTCTCCACCATATACTTCTTGATAATTCCGATAACAACGGAATCCGGAACAAGCTGTCCTGCTTCGATATAGGCCTCTGCCGCCTTTCCAAGCTCGGTACCTGCTTTACGCTCTGCACGAAGGATGTCCCCCGTTGCAATAGCGGGAATTTGATATTTTTCGGAAATCTTCACGGCTTGGGTACCTTTACCCGCACCGGGAGCGCCCAGTAAAATCAGATTCATAGTTTCCTCCGGTAAACTACCGATTAATCAAGAAAGCCTTTGTAGTTACGCATCGAGAGCTGAGCCTCGAGGTCGCGAACAGTCTCAAGAGCAACACCTACGGCGATGAGGAGCGAAGTGCCCGTGAACGCCAAGCTGTCGAACTGAACACCAATCACAGATACAATCGCGTTAGCGATAAGAGGCGTACCTGCGATGATTACCAAGAAGATTGCGCCCATAAGGGTTACGCGGTTGAGAATCTTCTTGATGAAGGGTGCCATTTCTTGAGGACGGATACCCATGATGGCACCGCCATTGTTACGAATGTTGTTTGCTACTTCTACGGGATTAAAGGAAATCGCAATGTAGAAATAGGAGAATGCAACGATAAGTGCAATGAATATGATGATATAGACGGGAGAAGTTGCTCCGAGCCAATCATTTACAAACGTTGCAAAGCCTGTTCCGGGAAGGAACGCTGCAATCGTTGCGGGAATAGATACGATGGAGCTTGCGAAGATAACGGGCATAACGCCTGCCATGTTCATCTTCAAAGGCAGGTTGGTCTTTTGACCACCGTAGGTCTTGCGGCCAACAACCTTTTTTGCATAGATAACCTTGATGCGGCGCTCGGAGTTTGTAAACCAAACGATGAGCACGATTGCACCGAGAGTCAATGCGATGGAAAGAATAACGCCTGCGATACCGAAAACGAGATCCCAACCGGTCTTCCATTCGGAATACTTGTCTTGCAGCATACCGATAGTGTTTTGAACAGTACCGGTCATACCGGAGATAATATTAGCAAACAGAATCATGGAAATACCGTTACCGATACCGTGCTCGTTGATCTTTTCTGCCAACCACATGATCAGAGATGCACCTGCACACAGGCAAGCGATCATTACAAACCATGCGAATACATAGTTGCTATCACCATCCTTAACAGTAAGCCAACCATTCATATCGAAAAGGTTAACGTAACCGTAAGCGGTAACAATAGAAAGTGCAACTGTTACCCAACGGGTAGCAGCAGAAAGCTTCTTTTTGCCATCCTCGTCCTTGGACATTCTTTCCAAAGCAGGAATTGCAATGGAGAGAAGTTGGATAACGATGGATGCGGTGATATACGGGCTGACAGACAGCGCAAAGAACGTACCTTGGCTGAATGCGCCACCGGACATCATGGAAAGCATACCAAAGATGCCATCACCAAAGAAGGTGGAAAAAGTTTGAACTTGGTCAACACTGATATAAGGGATGAAGAGGTTTGCACCAATACGGTACAGCAAAATAATTGCCAAGGTAAAGAGAATCTTCTTGCGAAGGTCCGGGACTTTCCATGCGTTAACAAACGTTCGAATCATCCTTATACCTCCTCTGCCTTACCGCCTGCTGCCTCGATCTTCTCCTTCGCGGTTGCCGAAAATACGGCTGCCTTTACAGTGAGTTTTTTAGTGAGCTCGCCATTGCCAAGAACCTTGAGACCATCAAGGGGCTTGCGAACGATTCTTGCTGCCAACAGCATATCGAGATCAACTACGGTGCCGTCAACAAACTTGTTGAGGTCTTCAACGTTTACAATCGCATAGTTGGTAGCGAAGTGGTTGTGGAAGCCTCTCTTGGGGTGAGTTCTGTAAATGGGGAATTGTCCACCTTCGAAACCGAGGCGAACACCGCCGCCGGAGCGAGCGTTTTGTCCCTTGTGTCCCTTGCCGGCGGTCTTGCCGTTACCGGATCCGGGGCCTCTGCCCTTTCTCCAGTTCGCTTTTGCGGAACCGGCTGCGGGTTGAAGTTCATGGAGTTTCATATCTGCCATTACCTCCTTATGCGTTTTCTACGGTTTCAACCGTAACGAGGTGAGAAAGAACCTTTACTTTGCCGGCGAGAACTGCGTCGTCATTGTGAACGATGCTGTCACCGATCTTGTTCAATCCCAGGGATTTTGCAGTTGCCTTTTGATTGGGCTTGCAGCCGATAAGGCTCTTGGTAAGTGTTACTTTTTTCATCGTTCCTTACCTCCAATCAACCTTTTACCTGCTCAACAGAGATGTCACGAATCTTCGCAACCTCTGCAGCGGTACGGAGTTCCTTCAAGCCTTCCATAGTTGCCTTAACAACGTTGGTGGGGTTGTTGGAACGCAGACATTTTGCACGAATGTTCTTAATGCCGGCAGCTTCGAGTACCATACGTACCTTGCCACCTGCGATAATACCGGTACCGGGTGCGGCGGGCTTAAGGAGAACCTTGCCTGCGCCAAATACGCCGATAACCTCGTGGGGAATGGATGTGCCCTTAAGGGACACGGTTACCATATTCTTCTTTGCATCTTCAATACCCTTGCGGATTGCTTCGGGTACTTCTGCTGCCTTGCCAAGGCCTACGCCTACGTGACCTGCGCCGTCGCCAACAACCATAAGTGCTGCGAAACGAGCTACACGACCACCTTTAACGGTCTTGGATACACGGTTCAGAGCGATGAGCGATTCTTTCAAATCGTGCTCAGCCGGATTAAACTTTTCTGCCATAATTTCCTCCAAAAATATTCAATAAACCAATTAGTTTGTTGAACAGTGTACAAACCGGAAAATCAGAACTTCAGGCCGCCCTCGCGAGCGCCTTCAGCCAGTTCCGATACACGTCCGTGATACAGATAACCGCCACGGTCGAATACGACCTCGGTGATTCCCTGTGCAATTGCTTTCTCGGCAATCATCTTGCCAATTTCACGAGCAGCAGCCTTGTTGCCGCCGTCTGCGGTGAAGCTCTTACCGAAAGTGGAAGCGCTTACCAAGGTTACGCCCTTAACGTCGTCAATGATCTGTGCGCTGATGTTCGCATTGGAACGATACACAGCCAGACGCGGACGCTCGGCAGTACCCGAAATCTTTGCTCTGACTCTCTTATGTCTCTTAAGACGAGCCTTGTTTGCATCTTTTCTCGATACCATATCACTTCACTCCTTTCAATTATTTGCCCTTGCCGGCCTTACCAGCCTTGCGACGTACATACTCGGTGGAGTACTTAACGCCCTTGCCATGGTAGGGTTCGGGAGGTCTCTTGCCTCTGATAACAGCTGCCATTTGGCCAACCTTTTGCTTGTCAATACCCTTAACAATGATGGTATTGGCATCCGGTACCTCAAAGGTAACACCGTCTTCTTCGGTCAAGATGAACTTGGGCTGAGGAAGGCCGGTTCCGGGCATCAAGGAGTGACCGAGGAAGAGCTGCAGGTTCTTGCCCTGCTTAACAGCTCTGTAACCTACGCCTACGATCTCAAGCTTTTTGGAGAAGCCGTTGCTTACGCCTTCTACCATGTTAGCAAGGAGTGCTCGGGTGAGGCCGTGAAGACTTCTGTCTTCTTTATCGTCGGTGGGACGAGTAACGATTACTTCGTTTCCGTTAACCGCAATGTTCATACGGTTGCAGAAGGTTTCAGTCAATGTGCCAAGCTTACCGGTAACGGTAACTACGTTGCCTTCAGCAACGGTAACAGTTACGCCTGCGGGAAGCACGATGGGCATTCTACCAATTCTAGACATTGTTCATTACCTCCGTTCCGATTACCATACAAACGCGAGGACTTCGCCGCCTACGTTGAGGGACTTAGCCTTCTTGCCTGTCATGATACCCTTGGATGTGGAAACGATGGCGATACCGAGGTCGTTCATAACGCGGGGCATATCCTCGCAACCTGCGTAGATACGCAGACCGGGCTTGGATACACGGCGGATACCGCGAATAACCTTTTGCTTGCCTTGCAGATACTTGAGGGTAATGCGGATGATACCTTGCTTACCGTCTTCGATGATCTGATAGGACTTAACATAACCCTCTTCAACGAGGATCTCGGCGATTGCCTTTTTCATGTTGGATGCCGGAATGTCAACAGTGGGGTGCTTTGCGTTGTTCGCATTGCGAATTCTTGTGAGCATATCGGCGATTACGTCTGACATTTGCATATTCATTTTCCTCCTTATGCAAGTTAAATCATTCTTGCTGCCCATAGGGCGGCGTATCGGGGGTTAAATCCAACTGCCGAACTCTTTTGTC
>JAZQKM010000231.1:0-5466 GCA_045542155.1 Eubacteriales bacterium | reverse complement strand
AGATTGGTGAGAGCCAAATTGAGTTGGAAGAAGTAGAAATCAGCGGTATATTTGATGCCAAAACGGCACGCGCGGTGCGATTCTTTAGAAAACAGAATGGGCTACCCGCAGGTGAGACGGTTGATTTGATTACGTGGAATACACTTGTAGATCGGTTTAATCGGTTGGGGGTTGAGAATGTATAACAAAAGAACGGCGAGTTTAGCTCGCCGTTCTGTGTTTAAGGGTTATTCTTTATTCGACCTTGTATATTTCATATTTTACATCATCCGGATTGGATTTATCTGTTACACGACAGTGGTACAGTTCACCGGTCTCTTCGTTTATATACACTTGAACCGCTTTTCTGTCCTTAACGTCAGTACCGTAAAATTTCAACGGTTTTCCATCGACAAAAGGAAATGTAATTCCCCATCCAAAGCTACGCCACATCTTTTTTGCAACGAATATTTCTTTGCATCGTTCATTACGCCATTTGGTCAATTCTTTGCCTGTTAGATTCTCGGGGGAGTTTTTAATAACATTCTCGATGATGTATTTTTCGGTGTTAGGATTGACAAATCTTAAATCAATATTGCATTTATAAGTAAGGTAATAATAATCCGACAAAAGCCAATCGTGCCCTCTAAATGATGCCAATTCCGGATGCCCTATTTTCTCGGCGGAATCCTTATACAATCGAATTTGATGTCCATAAGCAATTTTACAATACAATTCATTATAATGCTCGATACCACTCATATAGTTTGTCTCGAAGTGCTTTATGTTGTCATTATATAATCTATCTATCGTTTTTTCAAAGTCATTTACATCTATGTCGTAAAAATCCCAACGATAGCCATTTGGTGTATTGTAAAGCAATTTGTTGGCTGTATGGTTATCTATCAACAAATCATCCTTTAGGATGCTTTTTGTGATTTTGCTGATTTCGGGATGACATTCTTTAATAATGATGCTCAAATACATTTCAGCACAGCCGCGATAATTTGTTTGCTCTAATATAATGATTGAATCTTCTAACCCTAGATAGAATAACTTGGAACCATAGTTTTTGAAATTGTATTTTTTCAAAGAATGAATCAATAATTTACCTAACATTTCTTTTTCCATAATTACCTTCTGTTGTACAATTGTTTTTGATTTTCGGCGGGAGTCAAGCCCCCGCCCTACGATGTTATATACTTCCCTTTGCAAATCTTGTTGCAATATCGCCTTGGTGCTCGTCGTATCCACACAAGAGGACGTTTGCGTTTCCTTCGTCGTCGTATTCAACAACCGAAACCGAGGCATTGGCGCAAAATTCTACGTTTTTGAGTTCCTCGGGGGGATAGCCTTCCCATTTTGCGCGCATCAGGCGGATGGGGGTGGCATGTGTGAAGATTGCAAAACACTCATCCTTGTGCGCTTCAATCAAACATTCAACCTCGCGGTAGATTCGCGTGCCAAGCTCGAGAGTGCTCTCACCGCCTTCGGGATGTGCGCGTCCGCAATCGGTGCGCCAAGTAGCATAACTCTCGGCATATTTTTCCATCAGCTCGTCATAAGAGCGTCCTTCCCATTCTCCTGCGTAAATTTCGCGAAGCGCGCGGTCGGGAATGATAGGAAGATTGTGCAATTTTGCGGTCGGTTCAGCGGTTTGCATGGAACGTGCAAGGTCACTTGAATAAATGGCGCGTATGGGATAGTCAGATAAGAATTTCGCCGTATTATCGGCTTGTTTATAACCCAAATCGGTCAAGGGAGCATTTGTGTGTCCCGCAAAAATGCGCTCGAGATTGGCAGTGCTCTGCCCGTGACGGACAAAAATAACGGTGGTCAATTTTGTGTACCTCCTTTATTTTTCTTTCTTTTTTGCAGAAGCAAGACTGAAAGGCAGATGAGCGGAAAAATGGTTGCAAAAACAAATGCCGCACGCAGATCCTGCCCAAAAGCATCGGCAATTACACCCGAGACATACGGTCCTGAAAGACATCCGATATCCCCTGCCACAGCGAGAATGGCAAACATAGAAACACCGCCAAGCGGAATATTTGCCGCGGCATGGCTGAGCGTTCCGGGCCAAAAAACGCCCACGCTAAAGCCACAGAGGGCGCACCCGATAAGAGCAAATATCGGGTGGGGAGCAAAGGCTGCCAAAAGATAAGCCACGGCGCATCCAATGCAACCCCAAACCATCCATTTGGTCAGGTCTATGCGTCCCGACAGTCTGCCGTAAAGGACACGTGCGATACCCATCATCACAGCGAACATACAGGGGCCAAGCAGATCTCCGAGCGCCTTATCAATACCAAGAGCCGACTCAACAAAGGCAGATGCCCATTGGCTCATTACCATCTCCCCCGCTCCTGCACAAAACATCATCAAAAAGAAGACCAAGAAAAGAGGATTTTGGAAGAGCCGACCGACAGGAGATTTTTCTCCTTCCTGCGTTGGGAGATTATAAATAGGAACAATACCGAACGCGACTGCTCCCACAAGAGGAATGATTGCCCAAATGATGGGCAAATAGTACCAAGAGGTCGAGATTTCGAAAAAGTAGAAGTAAATGCCCGAAAGAAGCACGATACCTGCCTGCCCCCAACAGTAAAAGGAATGGAGAAGGCTCATGTTACCCGATTTTTCCTCTGTTGGGCAGGCTTCCATCAAGGGGCTGATGATGACCTCGGTAAATCCGCCACCAAGACCAAGAATCGCTTCTGCCAAAAGCAAGCCGAAAAGAGGCGGCATCAGTTTTGGGAAAAGGGCGAGCCCAATAAGTCCGCCTGCGGCAAAGATATGTGCCAAAATAGCCATCACGCGCAAATTCAGGCGGTTAGCATAGTGTGATGCAAGAACATCCACCAAAATTTGTGTGGCAAAATTGACGGCGATGAGAAGCCCGACCTGCGTAACCGAAAGTAAAAATTCGCGCTGAAAGGTCAGGTATAAAAGAGGTGCTAAATTGATGCAAATGGCCTGCGTGATGTAGCCGTTATAGCAAGCCAAAATGGTAGAACGATAACTTAATTTCATAGTGTTTTCCTTATATAACATTGCTATGCAGATTATAACACAAAATGTTCTTTTTGTAAAGTCCTCTCGCCTTTTTTCTCTTTTTTGCGACACGAAAATACTTTTTTCTTTGGGGAATTTTGTCGTACTTTGGATGTACGACATAAATGTCTATCTATTTTATGTACAAAAAAGGACTATTATTTTGGCCATAAATTCTATGCTATATGCGTTTTCACGAAAATTTTGCCAATTTTTCGTCATTATTGATACTTTACAAATCGAGAGAAATGTTGTATAATATATGGTGCCGATGGGCAAGCGCTCGTCGGGTTCCCCCTTGTGCACACCGCAGAGCTTTTGTGAAAGTGTCAATCTCATGACACCCTCCTCGCACGGCAACGGTGTGCCATTTTATTTTTTTGATTTTGATTTGCTTTTTCACTTCTCTCGGCGGTACTGCATATTCCCCACTCGAAAGGTCAAAAATAGTAGCACCGACCAATTTTTTGTGCGAAAGGAAGAAAACGAATATGACAAAACCGCAAATTGTACGCGCATCTGCCCGTGAAATTTTGGATTCCCGCGGAAATCCCACCGTTGAGGCTACCGTTCTGCTCTGCGATGGCACTGTTGGTGTGGCAAGTGTTCCCTCGGGCGCTTCTACCGGAATTTATGAGGCTTGTGAATTGCGCGACGGAGACCGCAAGCGCTTTGCCGGAAAAGGTGTGAGCGAGGCTGTTGCGGGAGTGGGCAAAATTATCTCCCCTGCTCTTGCCGGCTCTTACGCATCCGACCAAGGTGAGGTTGACCGTCTGCTTTGCGAGCTCGACGGCACTGACAACAAAAGCCGTTTAGGCGCCAATGCTATTTTGGCAGTTTCTCTTGCCAATGCGCGCGCGGCGGCAAACTTTTATCACCTGCCTCTCTACCGTTATCTCGGCGGTGCAACGCAAACGCGTCTGCCCGTGCCAATGATGAATATTCTCAATGGCGGCGCGCACGCTTCCAATAACGTAGAAATTCAAGAATTTATGATCGCCCCCGTAGGGGCTCCCTCTTTTTCGGAAGGACTCCGAATGGGTTGCGAAATTTATCACACGCTTGGAAAGATCCTGCGCTCCCAAGGGTATGCCTCGACAGTTGGAGACGAAGGCGGCTTTGCACCCAATCTTTCGGATGACGAAGAGGCACTTGAACTCATCTGCCGTGCCATTGAGGAAAGCGGCTATGACACAAATCACGTCAAAATTGCACTTGACTGTGCCGCAAGCGAGTGGTACACTGAGGATGGGATTTATCGGATGCCAAAGCGGCAAAAGCAATATAATAAGGTAGAATTGATTGAATATTGGGAAAGACTTGCCCGCAAATATCCCATTTTCTCGATGGAAGACGGTCTCGACCAACGCGACTTTGACGGTTGGGTAACCCTCACCGAGCGTTTGGGAAACCAAATTCTTTTGGTTGGAGATGACCTGTTTGTAACCAATGAAAAGCGTCTTTGCGAAGGCATCCGCCGCGGTGCAGCCAACGCCATTCTCATCAAGCCCAACCAAATCGGTTCTCTGAGCGAAACCCTGCACGTGATTGCCGCCGCAAAGAATGCAGGCTACGGATATATCCCCTCTCACCGCAGCGGTGAAACCGAGGATACGACGCTTGCCGACCTCTCGGTTGCCGTAGGCGCTCACTTAATCAAAACCGGTGCCCCCTGCCGAAGCGAGCGCGTAGCGAAATACAATCGTCTTTTGAGAATCGAATCCTCTCTCGGCACTTCCGCCCGTTACGGATTTGACGTCAAAACGCAAACGGCAAACAAGAAAAAGCCTGCAGTTGTAGGATAACGCTTCTTTTCATAAAAAACAGCCGAAAACGTTGGTTTTCGGCTGTTTTTGGGTTATTCTTCTTGATTTTCTGCCTTTTTCGCGGCCTCGTTTATTTCAAACGGATCAGGGATGATACATTCATCATCCTCAATTTTCAAAAAGTCTTCCAGATTTACAAGGAAAGAAACCTGCTTTGAAAGTCCCGGAATTGCCGCGTTGGCTTGCAGTCGGTAATGTGACTTCATAATACAAGCATAGCGGTTCTCTGCGAACACCAAGTGCTCAAGGAGCGGAATGTTGATCATTCCCAAAACCTCTGCCGCGTGATATGTGAGCTGAATGTCACTATCGGACGGAACGGCGATTCCGTGCGGATGATTATGTGCAAGAACTGCACACGATGCCCTTTTGAGAATCGCTTTTTCCAGCATTAGGCGCGAAGGAATTTCGGCACTGTTAATGGCACCGGTTGTGAGAAGAATGGAATCAATCATTTCCATTCCGTTATTGAACAGGAAAAGATACAACTGTTCGGTAGTGGAGCCTACAAAACAAGCATTCGCAAACTCTGCCACCTCACGAATGTGCATAAAACGCTTGCGGTTTTGCATCACCGCCTTTGTATAGCGACGGGCAGACTCGCGGA
>JAZQKM010000230.1:0-13037 GCA_045542155.1 Eubacteriales bacterium | reverse complement strand
TGCTTGCGTATGTTTCTTAAATGTTTGTCCTTTTTTAGCCATAACAAAAACCTCCTATGGTACTATTATACCATAAGAGGTTTTGCCCTTTTTATTTCTTGTGAACTATTTGGGGTTCACTTCAGCGGGGGAACCCTTTTATCAAAAAGGGTTCCCCCGCAATTCTTTCATTAAAATTTATATTCATCCAAATGTCTTTGCCAAATGCGAGCGGCAAAGAAACAGAGAAGGGCGCCTACAAGCGAGATGGCAACCCAAGTGAGAATGGTAAAATTCCAGTCAAAGGTTTCGGCGAGAGCCGCAAAGCCGTAGGTCGAGAGAGCAGCACCCACGTAGGTGCAAGCATTGAGAATGCCCGAATAAGTGGAGACCTTGCCAAACGGCACAAATCTGCGCGGAACGATGGCGATGAGCATCAGGTTAACGCCGTGCATAGCGGCAACGGTTAGTGCCATCAAGATAAGAGAGGGGACAAGCGCCGCCGCAGGGGCGAGGGAATTTACCAAGAATAAAATGCCGCAAACAATGGCAGAACCACCGAAAATCGCGGTAGCACACGTAACTTCGTTCTTAAAAAACCTCTTTTGCAAAGCGCTGAATGCGGAATAGCTAACCATCGTAAAGATGGCGAGAATGACCGTTGAAATAATCGAGTTTTCCTCGCTCAGTCCAAAGGTTTCCAAGAGGAACGAGGGCATCCAGTTGGTTACACCGTCGCGAAGCATTCCTTGCATCATTATGCCGGGCATAATGAGAGAGATCGCACCGAATATGTAAAGCGGAATGGGGAATACTTTTTGTTCTTTGGGAAGAGCAGAGACTTCCACTCTTTCTTCGAGAGCTTCCTTTTTTGTGAATATGCGAGGGTACAGAATGAACCAAAGCGCAATCATTACAGCGCCCCACGCGGCACAAAGCAGCATAATGGTGCGCCACTGCATAAATCCTAACAAGAGAGGACAGAAGAGGTAGAGCGAAATTGTGGCTATCGAAGAACCTTGGTTGACGCGTACTGCGGCAAAACTGTAATCCTCTGCCGAGAGGTGCGTTGACATCAGTCGTACGATAGGCGGCCAAAGCAGCGCGTGGGCAAAGCCGTTGATGCTCCAAATTACCGTCATTGCGGGAATGGTTGAAGTAAAGAAAATCCCCACGTTGCAGGCAACCGCAAGTGCCAAGCCTGCGGGGATGATGTGTTGGGGTTTGATGCGGTCTCCAAGAAATCCGCTGATGACTTGCCCTGTACCGTAAGCCACCGTTAAACCTGTAATAACGATAGCAAGAGCAGATTTTTCCACTTGCATCTCACTGCAAATCTTTACCAGCATTACAGCAAGGTTGACGCGCATGCAGTAGCTTGTAAAGTAGACGAGCGCCAACAAATATGCGATTTTTTTGGTGTTTTTGGAAATCGTCGATTTCATATTAAATCAGTCTTTTTACAATTTTCATCATTCTCAGTGTCACGGGAATGAGCAGTACGTTTGCGGTGAACTCTACAAGGAAGTTCAGTCCAATACAACCCACCATAACAAAGGTAAAGCCATTGGCAAAGGCATTGTTCATAGCCCAAGTGTTAATGAGTGCATTATAGAAAACGAACAAACCGAGTGCAAAAATACCGGTGTTGACGATGGGGCAGGCAATAGCCGATAAAACAACACCAAGCTTTGTTTTATCGTGTTTTGCAAAAGCGCGATAAATCAAACCGCAAACCCATCCGGCAACCGTGCCCTTAAGTACACAGAGGACAAGCGTAACCACAGGAGTTTGTAAAAACATCTCTGAGCTTAGCAGTCCTGCCGCGCCCGTAACGACTTGAATAGCAACAACTACGCCGAACACACCGCCCAAAAAGGCGCCGCTTGCAGGGCCAAAGAGAATAGCTCCCAGCATAATGGGAACGAGTGTCAAAGTAATTGTGAACATTCCTACGGGAATGGAAACAAACATTTGCAAAACGACCACAACTGCGGCAAACATCGCGGTATAAACAAGTTTTCTTTGATTGTCTTTCATAATCAGAGTCCTTTCTCGATTTCATCCATCGGAGATGGATGCTTAGAATAGCAATATTGTAGCACAGCGCGCGGCAAATGTCAATATTTGCCGCGCGTTTTTTTGTGTTATTTTTTTACCAAAACGTCCTCAATTTCGCAAATATAAACGCGATGAAAATCGTCGATGGGATAGTTCTTCAGCATTTCTTTGTCAATAAAAGATGCTTTCTTAATATCATCGGCATACATTTTACGGCAAATCATAACCATTTCGGCTTCGAGAGGGTAGGGAACGCCCGACTCGGTGGTAACACAAGTTAAACCCGACTGCACAAATTTGTCGCCGTCTCGACCGCTGTTACGACCGCAAAAAACCAGGGCTTGGCGGTATTCCTCACCAAGAAAAGCAAGCGAGAGATAATCGCTCTTTTCGGTAATTTCATAGGTGTAGCGTTGCGGACGAATAAAGCAAATGGCAATGGGCTTGTGCCAAAGAATTCCCATCGCTCCCCACGAGGCGGTCATTGTGTTGGTGTGTTCGCCATCGGTGGCGCTAATAAGCATCCACTGTTTGTCAATGCGATTGAAAATAGCATCAATGTCCTGTGCACGTACGTGCTCAAATGTATTCATAAGAGAAATTCCTTTCTAAAGTATCTACCTATTATCATACTCTAAAATGATGCAAAATGCAACGAAAGGCTAAAAAGTTTACAAAAATTCACAAAAAACAGCGCTCGTTATGAACGAAATGTTAACAATTCAGGAAAAAGATTGACATTTGGCACACAGTGTGCTACAATGAACACACTGTGTGCTGAAAGGAAGGTGAATTTGTGGCAGTTTCCCAAAACGGATTGATTGTAGATGAAATGTCCGAGCGAATTATTGCTGTTGCCGAGCGAATGGCAATGACAAATGGTGCACACACTGTCAATGTACGCAAAATTCTTTTGGAGCTTGGCATCACAAACCGTGTATTCTACAACCGCTTTCGCAACATAGAGGACGTGCTTGGCATCGTTTACCAAAAGGTAAGTGAAAAGATTCGTGCTGATGCATCTTGGGAGAGTGATAGCCAAGAAGAGTTCTTTGAGCGCGTTACCGATATGGTTGCCAATACGCTCATTCGTTCCTACGACCTCAAAAAACAGTTTAATCACTATGTGTTTGAAAACGATTCCCGCTCGCAAAACAATTATGAGTGGTGGAAGAGCGCTATTAAACAAATGCTCATCTATGCAAAAGGGGAGGGCTATGTGAGAGCCGATGCTGACGTTGAAGTTTTAAGCTATTCTCTGTGGTGCTTTTGGCGCGGCTACAACGCCGATGCCGTTGGCAGAGGTATTCCCAAAGAAGAAGCGGTAAAAAACTGCAAATACAGCTTTGGCATTATTCTCGATGGCCTGCGTGCCATCCCCGAAAAGTGTAAATAAATACTTCGATTATTTTGAAACAAAAAGCAAATCATATATACAGATACTGAAAGGAATTTTTCACTATGAATAAAGATATGCTTCATGAGCCGAGATATTTTGAAAACGTAAGATCTCTTATGGAGTGGGCTGCCGAGGAATACGGTAACGATACTGTCTATTCCTTCCGTCCCACGCCGCGTGCCGAAATTGTTAAAAAGAGCTTTATTGAATTCCGCGACGACGTACGCGCACTGGCAAGCGAATTTTTGGCAATGGGCTGTGCCGGCCGTCATTGCGTAATTATTGGCAAGCTTTCCTACGAGTGGGCAGCGGTTTATTATGCAATACTCTCCATTGGCGGTGTGCTTATTCCTCTTGACCGCGATTGGCAACCCGAGGACCTTGCCGACACCGTTGAAAAGGCAGACACGAAATTCCTGTTCTGCGATGCGGACCTTAAGGAAAAGGCAGCGGTTATCGAAAACAGGGTTTCTTTCGCATCTCCTACCGTTTATCTCGGTGGCAAGGAAGGTGACCTCTCTCTCGCATCTTTGATTGAGAAGGGCAGAGCAAAGTTTGCCGCTGACCCCGATGCATATTTCAAAGCCCCCATCGATCCTCACGCAATGGCACTGTTGGTGTTCACGTCGGGTACTACGGGCAAGGGCAAGGGCGTTATGCTTTCGCAAAATGCTATCCTTTCTGATCTTTCCAGCATCATTCCTTATATGGACTTCGGTAAAAAGACGGTTGGCGTTCTGCCTCCTCACCACACCTTCGGTTCTTCGGTAATGCTCATTGGTCACATGATGATCGGTAGTGAAATTTATATTTCTGCTGGTCTGCGTTACGTTGCAAAAGAACTCAAGGAGCAAGAGCCTGAGCATCTGGTTATCGTTCCTTTGTATCTTGAAACCTTCTACCGCCGCATTATGGCTAACTTGAAGGAAAAGAAGAAGGAAAAACTCGTTGCCCGTATGAACAAGGACAGCAACGGTATGCCCAAGGTTGGCATTGACGTTCGTGCAAAGCTGTTCGCAGAGATTCGCGCAGCATTTGGCGGAAAGGTGAAAATGATTATCTCCGGCGGCGCACCCATCAACCCCGAAATTCTCAATTTCTTTGAGGCCATCGGTATTTCCACCCTTAATGGCTACGGCATTACCGAGTGCGCGCCTATCATCGCTGTTAACCACAGCAAGAGCTCCATTCCCGGTAGCGTAGGATACGTTCTCGATATCGATACCGTCAAAATCGACCATCCCAACGAAGATGGCGAGGGCGAAATTTGGGTAACCGGTCCCAACGTAATGCTGGGGTACTACAAGGATGAAGCAACCACCGCCGAGGCAATCGATTCCGAGGGTTACTTCAAAACAGGTGACTACGGTAAACTCGATAAAAACAACGTTCTCTATATTACAGGACGCAAGAAGAACCTCATTATCCTTTCCAACGGTAAGAACGTTTACCCCGAGGAAATCGAAAATGAGCTTATTGCAACTCCCGGCGTAATCGATATCATCGTTTATGAGGGACAGAGCAAGAGAGGTATCGAGCACAATGCTATCGTTGCAGAGGTTTACCCCGATATGGAGTATGTTCAAAAGAACAATATTACCGATATCAAGGCACACCTGCAAAAGTATGTTGACGACTACAACCGCACGGCAGTTCCTTACAAGAAGATCGGTGTGCTTAAGGTTCGTGACACCGAATTCCCCAAGAATACACTGCGTAAGATTATGAGATTTAAGCTCGATATGTCTATCGATTAATTTTTAATAAAAAGAACGGAGAATTTCGCGAAATTCTCCGTTCTTTTTTCGCTTTCTATCTTGACATTTCCCTAAAAGGGGTGTAAAATACCCCGTGGGCAAGAATGCTCATCGGAGGACGATATGGCAAAAGTAAAAATAGATATGACAGAGGGAAAGATCCTCCCGCTACTAACACGCTTTGCGCTGCCCACTATGGCAACGTCTATTATCAATCAACTTTTTAATACAGCAGATACCATTGTTGTTGGACGGTGGGGTGGTGCAACCCCCGAAGCCCGTGAGATCGCACTCTCTGCGGTTAGTGCTTGCGGACCATTGGTGGGTATGATCATTACTTTTTTCGTAGGTCTTTCCGTGGGTTCGGGTATTATGGTTTCCCACGCGGTAGGGGCAAAAGAAGATCATACCGTCAAAAAAACCGTTCACACCTCGGTGACGCTTGCAACGCTCTGCGGCATTCTTTTGGGCGTTCTTGGCTTTGTATTTGCAAGACCGTTGCTCATCTTAATGGAGACTCCCGATGCGGTTCTTGATCAAGCCGTACTCTATATGCGTGCCTACTTTGTGGGCATTCCCGCACAGCTTATTTACAGCTATTGTTCCGCTATGCTGCAAGCGACGGGGGATAGCACCCGTCCGCTTATATTTTTATCAACGGCGGGTATCATCAACGTGCTGCTCAATCTCGTTATGGTGCTCGGGTTTGGACAGGGCGCACTTGGCGTAGGAATTGCAACCGCAGCGTCTCAATGGGTATCTTGCATTATGATTTTGGTCTATATGCTGAGAACGGGCGGACTTCTCAAATTGAATTTGCATCAACTGACGCTCGAAAGGGAAACTTTAGGGCAGGTTTTGCGTCTTGGCGTTCCCGCAGGCATACAGAATTCTATGTTTGCCATTGGCAATCTTGTTATGCAGGTGGCACTCAACTCCTTCAATAGCAGTGTTTACGTTTCGGGTAGCTCTATTGCATCCAACGTAGGAGCATACACGCAGCTCATCTGCGGTGGATTTTGCACGGCGGCATACGTGTTTGTCGGTCAAAATACAGGTGCTAAGAATATCACACGTGTCCGCGAATGTATGAAGACCAGTACGATTACGATTTCTGCCTTGGCAATCACGCTTAACGCGATTCTTAACCTGGTTAGCTTGCCGCTCCTGACTCTTTTTGCCCCGAGTAACCCCGAGGTGGTAGAATTTGCAAGAATTAAGCTTGTTGTCAATAGCACCTTTTACGTAATGGGGCACCTCGAAGGACTCTATGGAAGCGCAATACGCGCACTGGGAAAATCCACTCTCCCGATGATTGTCTCCGTTGCAGGCATTTGCGGTGTGCGTGTGCTTTGGATCAACACAGTATTCGTTTGGATCCGCCATCCCTTAACCATTTTCTTTGCTTACGGTGCATCCTGGACCATCACTTTTATCGTACAAGCCATCCTGTACCATCGTTTGCAAAAGAAAATCGGAGCACAATGGGAAGCAGAGAAGAACGCCCTTGCTTCGGCAGAGCTTGCTGAAGCAAATATATAAGCAAAAGAACGACACTGCGGTGCCGTTCTTTTTTTGTGTTATTTATCCCGATAATACGCCACCGCAAGATCGACAACCATACCGTAACTGCGCGTCCCCTGCGTTGCACCTTGGCTTTGGAGATAGGCGTTGTTGGTCGCCTCACTTACATCGGCAACGACGTTTTCGCGGTATTTATCAAAGAATTCGCTAAAGGCAATTCTTTCGTTAATAATCGTTTTGGGTTGCTTTAGATAATTCTCTTTGTAAAGATCATAACTTGCCGAATAAAGGGCCGAAACAACGTATTCGTAAAGATTGAGAAATCCGCTATACCGAATATAGACATCATCCGACTCCGTGCACACCAAAAAAGCAACAAAGTTTGCCTCATCCTCACGCGCGATACCGCGCTGATGCGCAAGCTCATGTGCGGCGGTGTAGGGAATGGTATAATCGGGGAAATTAACGTTGATATTTGCTTCTCCCGTAAAGAACGTATAAACACCGGTGATGTGTGTGTAGGACATTGGCTCACTCAGCATAACGGGCTTAACGCGAGAATGAAAATCATCGATAAAATCGTATTTCTCGACGGCTCTGTCGTATGCTTGCATCAAAAGTTTATTCATTTCACCATAGGTGTAGGGCATTCGCGAGGCGCCCGATTCCATAAAGAGGATGTCATCCTCAAGCAATTTCAACTCTTCCAAAAGAATATCGGCGGTGTGAGCAAGCTCCTCAGCACTTACGGGTTTGCGCTCCAACTCTAATTTTTGGTCAAGCGGAAGTGCATTGTAGCCGGGGGCGAAGTTCCAAACAAATAGGTTGAATACCATGCACACCACACAGAAAATGCAAGCGACGTAAATCCACATCTGCCGCGACGTTTCGCAATGGTGCTTTGCGCCTATCACAATGGCGGCCACGAGAATTACGGGGGAGAGTAAAAGCAGCATTTCGGCAAAAGAGAAGGGAAGCCAACCTGTCAATTTTGCAAGCACCATACGTCCCACAGGGCTGACGGTGCGGTTGAAAGCATCGGCAAAATTGCTATTTACGCGAAACGCGATATAGAGTCCAATGCTCATCACGGTCAATACAAAGATAATTATGCAAGCAATCGGTAAACGCGGCTTTTTATTCGTTTTTTGTGTATTCATCAAGAACTCCTTTCGCAAGAGTTTTTGGAAAGCAAATCTCAATCAGTTCACACATATCGGCGCACAAAGGGGCAGTAAAGTTCATTTGTTCTTCCGTCATTGGATGGGGAAAAGAAAGCTGATATGCATGCAAAGCGTGTCGATTGATGAGCTGTGTGGGCGTTCCGTAGAGGTCGTCACCAACCAACGGATGCCCCGCATATGCAAAATGCACGCGAATTTGATGTGTTCTGCCCGTCAAGGGACGAACAAGCACAAGACTGTATCCATTCTCAACTGCGAGTACGCGATATTCGGTGCAAGCCGCATCGGCGTCGGGAGCGGTGGGGGAGCAGACCTCGCGCACGATGATGCTCTCCTTTGTGCGATGTAGACAGGCGTCAATCATACCTTCTTTTTCTTCCATTTCGCCAACTGTAACAGCAAGATAGGCCTTTTTAATTTCGCCTT
This sequence comes from Eubacteriales bacterium, assembly GCA_045542155.1. Taxonomy (GTDB): domain Bacteria; phylum Bacillota; class Clostridia; order Oscillospirales; family CAG-272; genus UMGS1865. The sequence continues at coordinate 4,707 of JAZQKM010000230.1, read as the reverse complement.
TTTTCATCGATTGTGTCAGTTTGCCCGCTGCACGCTTGTTGCGCGATATGAGCAAAAGTCCACTTGTGTTGCGGTCAAGTCGGTTGATGGGGCGAAAAACAAAGGGGATTCCTTTCTTTTCATAGCGGAATGCGAGCGCATTTGCCACGGTATCGGTATAGTGGTCGTGCGAGGGATGTGTGGGCATATCGGCAGGCTTTGTGGGTACGATGATGTCATCGTCCTCATATAGAATGTCCAAGGGCAAGTCCACAGGGGTGAGCGCGGGAGAGGATTCGCTATCCTCAATGGCAAGGGAAAGACATTCGCCCATCTTCAAAATATGGCGAACAGTCACGGTTTTGCCGTCCACCGCAATACCAAGAGGGCGATATTTGAGTGATTTTATCATTTTTGTGGAAAGCTTTAATTCGTTTTGCAAAACACGGCGAACGCATTGACCGTCCAACGCTTCATCTACAAGAATATCCATATACGCCCTCCTTTCTTTCAACTTTTTTATTATTATACCACTTTTTCCGTCCGTTTACAAGAAGAAAGCGTGACGGAATCGAAAATATTGCAAAAATTCTATTGCATAACGGCAGAATTTGTGGTACAATGATACAAGAATCTTTCTCGCAAAGGATGATAAAAAATGAACGCAAAAAAGATACTGATTTGGCTGTTGACTTTGTGTTTGGCTTTGTCCTGCATCACTGCCTGCGGCAATCAAAATAAAAACAACAATGAAATCGAGCAGACCACCGATGCACCCGTCGACACGACTCCCATAGAAATCGAGGACGAAGGCATCGATTTTTGGGTAGAGAACAATGCCGGCTTTGGTAGTGCCATTGAGGGGGCCGCCGCCGATTTTGCAATAGAAATCGCAAACGGTTCTGTTACGATTTTGTCTTACAAGGGTACACAAGAGCATTTGATGATTCCTTCCGTGATTGACGGTTTACCCGTTACCGCCATTGCCGATGGGGCATTTGCAGTGGTTGAGGAAGAGCTCCCCGAGAATATGGATGAGAATACCGAAGAAAAAGCACCGCCTTTTCAACTCAAAACACTGATTCTGCCCGAGAGCATTACGACTATCGGAGAGGGAATTCTCGCAGGATGCAAGACCTTGCACAGTCTCGAAACACCTCTTTTGGGTGCTAGCCAAGAAAGCAAGCAATCCCTCGGTTATCTCTTTGGCGCTACGCGAAACGAGGACAATGCGCGCGATATCCCTGCATCGCTTAAATGCTTGCGCATCAGTGGGGAGTGGGACACTTTGCCTGCATACGCTCTCTTTGATTGCAACGACCTTATTTGCCTTTCTCTTCCCGAAACACTTACTGTTATTGAAAAATACGCACTTTTCAACTGCAAGTCTTTGAAACAGATTGACGGACTTGACAAAATCGTCACCTTTGGCGACCGCGCAATGATGGATTGTGCCGCATTGCAAATGATTACCCTTGGTAACAGCTTGCAAACGGTTGGATTTGGCGCGTTTGAGGGCTGCAAATCCATTCGCGCACTTACTTTGCCTTTTGTAGGACGCACGCGCACCGAAAACACCTATCTCGGCTATCTGTTCGGGGCGGCACAGCCCGATTTCGCAAAGGGATTTTATCCCAGCCGTCTTGAACGTGTCATCCTCACAAATGCCTGCCAATCCCTTGGCAATTACGTTTTCTTTGAGTGTGAATCCCTTAAAGAAATCACGCTTCCCGAAGGACTCACAAGCGTTGGCGTGCGTGCTTTTTACGGATGTATCAGTCTTTGGAGCATCAAGCTTCCAAGCACAGTGACCGTTGTTCGTGAGCTTGCATTCGCAAACTGCGATGCACTGAGTTCCATTGATTTCGGTCAAGGACTGACTCAAATCGGCATCAATGCTTTTTACAACTGCGATTCGCTTACAGAAATCACTCTGCCGCAGACGCTGAAATCTCTTCCCGCATCCTGCTTTGCAGGTTGCATTTCCTTAACAAAGGTCGACCTTGGCGGCGTTGTAGAGGTTGGCGCCGAGGCGTTCCGCCATTGCAACGCGATTGCAACCGTTACCGCGAACCAAGAGGTTGATTTTGGAAAAGGGAACGATAGTGTAAAATCTGTTTTGAATCCTCAATAAAATTAAACTTAAAAAGGAAATGGACACTTGGATAAGTGCCCATTTTCTTTTTCTAAAAGGGATTTTCAAATCTTTTGGATTTGAAATATTTTCGCCGCGCCGCTGGCGAGCAAGCTCTTTGACGGCAGAGAGAGGGATTCTGAACCCAAGCGTGCGCTACAAACACAAAGTTTTTTTAATTTTAGATACGCACGCTATGCAAAATGCAAATTGAATTTGCATTTTGCGAGGGTTGAATTATATCACTACACAAAACAAACAACGCAGGATGTGCGCACACATCCTGCGTTGTTTGTTTGGCGGAGAGAGAGGGATTCGAACCCTCGTTAGGGTATTAGCCTAAACACGATTTCCAGTCGTGCGCCTTAGACCAGCTCAGCCATCTCTCCGTGCCGACTTGAATATTATAGCATAACAAAAAGTATTTGTCAAGTGCTTTTGAAAACATTTTTTTGCTTTTTTCTTATATATAACTTCCTTTAAACGCCTAATATGCGAGAAAACCTTAAAAAACCACAAAAAATTCTCAAACCTCTTGCAATTTTGTTGGAAATGTGATATAATTTGGATAGTTCCAATAATTGGGATGCTTCAAACGCCCAACAACGACGCTTGAGGAGGCAGAAAAGAATGGCAAGAATTAAAAGAGAAAGCCCCACGCGCTTGGCAATTATTCAAGTTGCAATCGATTTGTTTTTCGAAAAAGGATTTTCCAATACCACCGCGGCGGCTGTTTGCCGCAAAGCCGATATCGGAACAGGGAATCTGACCTTTTATTTTCCTACCAAGGAGCATATTCTTGACGTGCTTGTCAAAATGATGTGTGACTATCAATGGAAGATGATTGAAGAAGCTACCGATGAGGGCAAGAGTTCATTGCTTTCCTACTGCCTTGAGCTCGCAACAATGGCTGCCATCAGCGAGGAAAACGAGCAAATGCACGATTTTTACGTTTCGTCATACTCCCACCCGATGACGCTTGAGAATATCCGCGCAAATGACGTGGAAAAAATGAAACAGGTTTTCGGTCAGTTTTGCCCGGAGTGGACTGAGGAGCAATTCATTGAAGCCGAGGCAATCGTTTCGGGTATAGAATACGCCACAATGATGACGACCAAACACTCCGCGGCGTTGCCTATCCGCATAGAGGGCGCGCTTGATGCCATTATGAAGGTCTTTAACGTTCCCGAGGAGCTTCGTAAAATAAAGGTGCAAAAGGTGCTCGCAATGGACTATCGCGCCATCGGTCACCGTGTATTAGGAGATTTTCGCCAATACGTTTCCAAAGCCAACGAAAAGGCAATTAACGATTTGCTGCAAACCTACCACATAAAGCAAGAAGTTAAACAAAAAGCAATCGAAGAAATAGAAGGATGAACAAAAGAAGCACTTGCTCGGGTGCTTCTTTTTCTCATTTTTTGGAACAAATTGAGAAAAACTATTGCAATTCCGTTTGGAATATGCTATAATAATGCCATCAATAAAAAGGAGTTCTATATGAAAACCGAAAGAAACATCTTAATTGCATTTATTCTCAATTTGGCATTTTCGATATTTGAATTTGTGGGCGGCTTTTTTACAGGTAGCGTAGCTATCGTTTCCGATGCCGTGCACGATATTGGAGACGCCGCAAGCATCGGAGTCTCGTATTTCCTTGAAAAAAAGAGCAAAAAGCAGCCTGACGAACACTACACCTACGGATATACGCGCTACTCGGTTATCGGTAGTGTTGTAACGACCTTAATTCTGTTGGTGGGCTCTGTATTAGTTGTTTACAATGCAATCCTGCGCATCATCAATCCCACGCCCATCAACTATGATGGAATGATTATTTTTGCCGTTGTGGGTGCGGCGGTCAATTTCCTTGCGGCATTCTTTACAAGGGAAGGGGACTCGCTCAATCAAAAGGCGGTCAATCTTCATATGCTCGAGGACGTCCTCGGTTGGATTGTTGTTCTCGTTGGAGCCGTCATTATGCGTTTTACCGATATTGCCATTATCGACCCTTTGATGTCCATTGGCGTTGCTACCTTTATTTTCATCAATGCCATTCGCAACCTCAAAGAAGCTATTGACCTCTTCCTTGAAAAAACACCCCATGGCATCGAAATCGACGAAATTCGCGAACATCTTTCGCATATTGAAGGTGTGCAAGACGTTCACCACATTCACGTGTGGAGTATGGACGGTCACAACAACTACGCAACGCTTCACGTGGTTGCCGAGGGTGACGCACATCACATCAAAGAAGCGGTGCGCGAGGAGCTCTCGGAGCACGGCATAGCCCACGCAACTCTTGAGCTTGAAGCCCCGGGCGAGCATTGCCACGAAAAGAATTGCACCGTCCATCACACCGAAGGCGGACATCACCACCATCATCACCATCACGGGCATCACCATCATTAACAATAAAAAATCCGCCGCCTCAAACAGAGACGGCGGATTTTTTTATATTACCACGTAACCACCCATTGCGCAAACAACATCACAAGCGGAAGTGTTGCAGTGGAGAGGATGGATGTCATTCCCACTGATTGCGAGGCATAGCCGGGTTCGATGTCGTGCAGCTCGGCAAGCATCGTTACCATTGCGGC
>JAZQKM010000229.1:0-8148 GCA_045542155.1 Eubacteriales bacterium | reverse complement strand
GCAGCCATCATTCCTGCAGCTCCCGCGCCGATAACGGCTACACGACGTGCGTCAGTTTCCTTTTTTGTCATAAACGTCATAGCGGTCCCAAATCTCTTCCAAAATGCGCAACCGCTCGCTGACCTCGGCCTCGCGCTTACGCGCAACCGCTACCACAAGTGCGTTGATAATGCTCAAGGGAGCCACCAGGGAATCCATAAAGGATGCCATATCGCTGTAAGCGATAAGAAGCTGATTTGCCTCGGCTGCGATGGGAGAAAATTTACTGTCGGTAAGAGCGATTACATCCGCTCCCTTTCCTTTTGCATATTCCACCGCCTTGATAATACGGCTGGAATAACGCGGAAAACTGATGGCGATCATCACGTCGCCCTCTCCGATTTGCATAATTTGCTCGAACATTTCACTGCCCGAGGTTGTTTGCACCAAACGAACATTATCAAAAATCATGCGCAAGCTATAATTGAGAAAGCCCGCAAGCGTTGAAGAAGAACGCACACCCATGATGTAAATGTTCTTTGCATCGACAATATTTTGGACTGCGGCAGAAAAAGACTCGTGATCGATTTCGGCAGCGGTTTGTCTGATTTTATCGATATCGGAAGCGAGCACCTTTTCCAGTACGTCGTGCTCACCGATCAAGCTATTGGTAATCTCCATACGCTGGAAAGAGGTTAAGCGGCTGCGAATCAGCTTTTTGAGTGCTCGTTGCAGCTCAGGATAGCCCTCGTAGCCAAGCTCATTTGCAAAGCGCACGACTGTGGATTCGGAAACGCCAACAATCGCACCAAGCTTGGAAGCAGTGTAATAAGCAGCCTTATCGTAATGCTCCAAAATATAGGTTGCAATCAGTTTTTGACCTTTAGAAAAAGAAGGCATTCCCTCTTTTATGTTTTTGAGCAAATCCCCGTTATTCACAGTTGTTTACGCCCCTCTCTTAAAATCTTGCGACATCCTAATAATTATACCGCAAAAAGGAAAAAATGTCAACTAAAAAAACAAAAATCACGAAAATATTTTTTCAATTTTTGTCTATATTTTTTCTTTTCATTCATTGACAAGCGCGTAATATTGTGGTATAATATCCTCGTAAAAAAAGACCTCTTCTCCCGCAGCTTTCTGCATACAAAAGAGGCAACTCAAATTAAAGGAGTACGGATTTATGAAAAAGATCTACACGGGCAAAACCAAGGACGTTTATGCACTTGACAACGGCAACGTTATGCTGAAATTCAAGGATGATTGCACCGGCAAGGACGGCGTATTCGATCCCGGCGAAAACACCGTTGGACTGACCATTGACGGCATCGGCAAAGCAAATCTGCAAACCTCGGTTTACTACTTTGAGCTTTGTAAAAAAGCCGGCGTTAAAACCCACTACGTAGGCGCTGACGTTGAAAATGCTACCATGGAAGTTCTCCCTGCTACCGTTTTTGGTCACGGACTTGAGGTTATCTGCCGTTTGGTTGCAACCGGTAGCTTTATTCGTAGATACGGTGAATATATCGAAAACGGAACTCGCCTTGAAGGTGGCTACGTTGAGTGCACCTTCAAAAACGATGAAAAGGGTGACCCGCTCGTAACTGCCGAAGGTCTTGCCGCTCTTGGCATTATGGATATGAAGATGTTTGAGAGCATGAAGGAGCAAACCCTCAAGATCACCAAAATCGTTGCAGACGACCTCAAAACCATCGGTCTTGACCTGTGGGATATCAAGTTTGAGTTTGGCTACAACAACGGTGAGGTTATCCTCATTGACGAAATTGCTTCCGGCAATATGCGTGTTTACAAGGGTGATACAATCGTTGATCCCGTTGAACTTACAAAACTTATCCTGAACAGATAATAGATTTTTAAAAAAACTCTCTGCAAACTTTGCAGAGAGTTTTTTATTCGCTTACGGAGCTTGGAACTCAACAATGGCGCGATACAGTGCTTTAAACTGCTCATACTTCTCTGCTCTTGCAGATGATCCCGTAATGTAGGGGTATGATAGCACAAGCAACGTATCGGCAGGCAGCACCTGTAAGGCTTCATAATACTGATAAATAGCAGTGTCTCCCAAACGAATGGCATATTCATCATATGCCCCCGCAGGAATGGTCCCAAATGTATCTTTGAGCGGAACCGCAAGATTCTCTGCCATGTGCTGTGTTTCGTAAACCGACACATTGACAAGCCAAATGGAGCAGTCCCCCGTCATCATATAGGATTGCAACGTGTCTAATTGGTCGGTGTTCTTCCCTTTTGCCATATTAAACGCCGCGCCGTCAAAATCTCCCGTATCGGGATCGGTATAAAGCGCACGCAATTCTTGCTCTGTATAAAATGCATAGGCATTTATGCCGACGGATGGCGAATCTTCACCAAAAGTATTTTTGGAAACAGTATTGAAGACTTGCTCTATGGATAGTTGCTCCTCACGTGTAATTGTATGGGAGCCGCCAAATGTAATGTAGATATCTCTGTGCGGCGTTGTGGCACACTGTACCAAACAGACAACGGCAACAAACAGGAAGAAGGCTACCATAATAATTGTCCATTTATAATGGTACCATAAATTTTCAAACCATAAAAAGACAGGGTGACGAATAGCAATTCCCTCTCCCGAAAGTTTCTCTTCCCTTTCTATCGATTCTTTTTCTGACATTTTTTGTCCTCCTTGAAAAAACGCGAGGTGTTGCGCTGTTTTGTCAACACCTCGCACTATTGTTGAGGCTTACTTTCTGGAAACCTCGATAACCTTCATTACAAGTGTACCGTTGGGAACTTCAACGTTGATCTCATCACCGGCTTTTTTACCAATGAGACCTGCACCGATAGGAGATTGGTCAGAAATCTTACCTTCGGCAGGGTTTGCTTCGTTGGAACCAACCAAAGCGTAAGTGAACTCTGCATTGAAAGTCTTGTTGAGAACCTTAACGGTGGAACCCAAGCTGATAACGCTGCTGTCGATATTGGACTCGTCGAGAATAACCGCATTTTCGATGAGTTCTTCCAATTCCTTAATGCGTGCTTCGTTCTTTGCTTGGTCGTTTCTTGCAGCATCATATTCTGCGTTCTCGGAAAGGTCACCAAAGCCACGTGCGGTAGCAATATCATTCTTGATCTTTTCGCGCTCTTCGTGTGTGCGGCGGTAGAGTTCATCTACCAATTCCTGATAACCCTGTTGTGTATAAAGCGTTTGTTTTCCCTTAGCCATAATGATTCAATCTCCTTAGTATATAAAAGTGATAGTAAATACTTACTTTTTGACAGCCTCGATGGCTTTTTGCAGTTGGTTGTCGACATTCTCGGGCAAGAGATAGAAGTGATATCCCTTTGCCTCTTCGGACAGTGCGACCTCATACCCCTCGGTAGGCGCAATGCCGATATCGTGATAAGTGATGCCACACTCGGTGACGTATGCGTGTGTTGTCATTTTAACGTAACCGTCATAAACGCCACCGGTTAAGAGCGCCAAGCTATAATAGCGTTGCATAATGCCCTTGCCAAAGGTGGTTTCGCCAATAATGGGAACGTTTTTATGATCGCGCAAGCTTGCCGTAAATACCTCTGCAGCACTTGCAGTGTTGCCGTTGCAAAGAACCACTATATCAAGATTTGCAAACATACCAACCTCTTCCGGCATTACGTTGCAAGATGCGTACGAACCCGTATAGATAGCCGCTCCCGCATAAACAGGAGAAACATGATTTCCTTTGTTATCAATAGCAGTTAAAATCAAATCTTCGTTGTTTAGCAAATACGAAAGCACCGCTTTAATAGACTGCAAATCTCCACCGGGATTGTTGCGTACGTCAAAGATGAAGTGTTCAACACCTTGTGCCTGCAAGGCCTTAACAGCTTGCTTAAACTGCGAAGGCGTTAAAAGATCAAACTCTGCGATGTGCACGATTCCAACGCTTGCATCGGTTTTGGATACGCGATAACTAACCGACTCTTTGGTGTAAGTGTTGCGAACAATGGCGACCTCAACGGTGGTATAGCCACCGTTTCCATCAGCGCGGAACGCAAGAAACTTAGCTGTGCTTCCCACTTCGCCGCGAATGGCATTTAGCGCAGGTGTATACCCGCCCAGCTGTGCAAGCGTTTTATACTCACCGTTAACTTCGATGGCATAAATACGGTCTCCAACAAGCAAACCACTGTTGGCGGCAGGGGCATTATTGAAAATGGTGATAACGTTGAAAATCTGATATTCCTGCCCGTTAACGGTTAAGAGTTCTTGTACTACACTGACACCGATACCAACACCTGAGCCTGCGTTGTCACTGCTGAGCTCAGCATATTCCTCCTCGGTGTAATAAGCGGCGTAATTGTCGCCCGTAGCCTGTGCGTATGCACGCAAAACCTCGTCAAGCATCTCTTCGGTGTTGAATTTATTGGAATAATACGAATATTCCTCCAACAAATCCGCCAAAACCTTGAGTTTGCCAAAGTCATCTTTGCTCTCCAAAGCATCGCGCAAATGATCGATAGCCTCTTGTTGCTCTTGAATAATAGCCGAATCCTGCTGTCTTACCCAATTCGATGCAAGACCAAAGGTAAAGAGCATCGTTGCTACAATCGCAACGCTCAAAAGCACCAAAAGCAGGCTTACCGAACAACGCCACTCGGCTTTTTGGGGCTTTTGGGACGGTTGGGATGAACCCATCCTTATATTGTCGTTGTTATTGTTATAATTCATTCTTTTTTCCCTTCAAAGATAAAGCAGATATTCCTTCGCGGTCATATACGATACCGTATTTTATGGATGTTTTCTAACGCTTATGCGTACATATAACAGTATGGAAGCGAAATGTCGGATTTTCTCCTACATTTCGCTTTTTCCAACTTTTTGGTGCCTTGCCGCGAAGCAATTATCAGAACTTGATGGGCTTTGAGTTGAGATATTTTTTAACCATGAGCGCTACCTTGAATGTGATAGCGTGCTCGAATTCGCGCAGATCAAGACCGGTCATCTTGCGAATCTTATCCAAACGGTAAACCAACGTATTGCGGTGTACAAACAGCTTACGCGAGGTTTCGGATACATTCAGATTGTTCTCGAAGAATGCCTGAATGGTTTGCAGGGTTTCGCGATCGAGAGACTCGAGACTGCCACGCTTGAATACCTCTTGCAAGAACATTTCGCAAAGAGTGGTGGGCAGTTGATAAATCAAACGGCCGATGCCGAGGTTCTCATAGCTGATGATATTCTTTTCATTCTCAAATACTTTGCCAACCTCAAGAGCAACCTGCGCTTCTTTATATGCGCGTGCAAGGTCCTTGATGTTCTCTACTACCGAGGAGATACCGATGGCAACCTGTGTGTAGAACTCTGCAGAAAGTGTATCGGCAATGTTGGTAGCAATCTTTTCAAAATCTTTGTTTTCGGTTCCGGGCTTAACATCCTTAACCAAAACAATATCGTGCTCACCAACGCTGATAACGTAGTCCTTTGCCTTTTCGGGGAACATATTTTGCAGCATTTCAAACGGGAGCATATCGGTTTTACCCAAGAATTTGATCAAGAAAATGACCCGCAATTCATTTGTGTTGAAGTGCAGCTCCTTGGATTTGATGTAGATATCACTGGGCAGAATATTATCAAGGATGATATTTTTAATGAAAGAGCCCTTATCGTACTTTTCATCATACAGATTTTTGATGTTGCCAAGCGAGATAGCCAAGAGCTTGGACATCTTCTCTGCCATCTTATCCTCGCCCTCAACAAACACGATATAATCGGTCTTGGGGCCGTTAGTCATAGGACGGTAGGTATAGCCGCCGCCGGTGATAACGTCGCTGGAATAACTGAGCTCGTCGCGCACGCCCTGACGAATCTCGCCGATCTTAACGAGCTCCGAGCAAGAGATAATAACGCCGTTTTCATCAATGACGCCGATAACGCGATCGATCGCATCTTTCATTTGGTGAATAACACCTTGAAACAACCTATTGGACATAAATTTAATCTCCTCTTGTGTTTTTGAGAATAGGCTTCGTACAAAACTACCTATATTCTACACTATTTTTTGTCATTTTTCAATAGGTTTTTGAATATTTTTTATAATTTTTTTTATTTTTTTTGGGCAGAGTGTATAGCGCATCAAAAAAAGCCTTCAAAAATGGGGGATTTTTCGTCAAATCGACCACTTTTTGAAGGCTTTTTGAGCATTATTCTTTCATTTCAAGGGCATAAACAAGGCAAGCGAGTGCAAAACCGGATGCGGTCTCGGTTCGCAGAATGCGTTTGCCAAGCCCTACGGGCAGAATTCCCATCGAGCAAATCTTTTCGGCTTCGGCAAGCGAAAAGCCACCTTCGCTACCTATTATAATAGCGATTGTCGGGTTCTTCTTGTCGGTTTTTGCAATCTCCCTTTGCAGTGCTGCTGGTAACGGCTCGGTGCCGTCTCCCTCATAGCAGAAAAGGGCGATGTCTGCATCTGCCGCGCGGCGGCACATTTCGGCAAACGAAACGGTTGGGTTGACCGCGGGAACGATGCCGCGCCCGCTCTGCTTTGCGGCTTCAAGCGCGATGCGCTGACGGCGTTCTACCTTTTTGGCTTCGTTCTCGCCCTTGGCGCGCACGATGCAACGCTCGCTTTCAAAGGTTGTAATCTCGGATGCACCGCACTCAACAGCCTTTTGAATGACGCTATCGAGCTTATCTCCCTTGGGGAGCGCTTGATAGAGATGTGCATAGTAAGGCGGCTCGGTATCACTCTTGCGTGTCTCCAAAATTTTAGCAAGAACGCGGTCAGGCAAAAAATCTGTCAGCTGACATTCATATTCATTTTTTTGCATATCACAAACGGTGATACATTCCCCTACCGCCATGCGGAGAGAGCGGGAGATGTGGTGAGCATCGTCGCCCAAAAGTGTTACAACGCCATCCTCAATTTGGTTGGCACGAATAAAAAATCTTGGCATGATAATCTCCAATTATTGCAAATCAATAAAGCGAGCGTAGATTGCGGGGCGGTTGGAAATATTTCCACTTGCGATTTCACCTGCAACCTCACCGTAAACGATAATCTTATCTCCCACAGCAAGGCGGGTAAGGTTTTCTTGACGGTAATCTGCTACGAAAAATTCTAATTTAATATCGCCATTTTGCACATAGCAAAGGTAAACATTAGCTTCCCCATAAGTATCTTCAGAGGCGTAATAATATGTATCCGCCAGTTCTCCAACCGTCAACTCTATGCGAACGTAATTCCCCTTGCTTGCATCACAGTTGCGGTAAAGAGCTTCAGCATTAGGCTCGATACAAGCAGCACGGTAGTCAGGCTCGGAAAGTTCAAGATTGATAGGCGGCTCAAAATCGTTAAAACCATAAATAAGGTTCATTATCATACCGCCTAAAATACCGCCAAAGAGATAGAAAAAAATCAATGCACCGGTAGCAATCGCCTTCCAATGTGTTTTCCAATGGCTGTTCCACATCAGAATAAGACCAACGATGGGCACAAAAATGAGCATTAGCACAATAAACCACGCGCTATAATACCACGGCACAAACTGCACGCGACCGTTGCCTGCCGTACGGCGATGCTTTTTCTGTTTGACCGGCTTACGGTTCCCGGCACGAAACTCCTCGGGACACTCTTTGCCGCAGAGCGGACAGTTTGCTTCGGCAAAGAAGGTTTCGCAATCGGGACATTTATTCAATTCGGGAAAATCGCGTTCGCGATCTTCGGCAAAAAAGCCAAGATTTGCACCCATTTTTCGTCTCTCCTTCGAGTAGGATTTCTTCCTTTATATAATACAGTATTTCCGCAGTTTTGTCAAGAGGTGTTGCATATCTTCTTAATTACGGATAAATAATTTGGTTGTAAAAAATGCTTTGGAAATCAAAAATTATGAACAAATCGTAACCTTTTGAAAATACTATTGAAATACACAATTCGAATGTGTATAATATATAATGGGTGATAAGGTGGCTTATTCCCCTACATCTTGTTTTTTATTAAAATTTACATAATAAAAAGGAGCAAAACTATGACCAATAACAAGTACGTTCTTGATTGGATCAATTCCATGGCCGAAATGGTTGGTCCTAAGGAAATTGTTTGGATCGACGGTAGCGAGGAGCAAACCGAAGCTCTGCGTGCACAAGCTTGCAAAACCGGTGAGCTTGAGCCCCTGAACCAAGAGATT
>JAZQKM010000228.1:0-3598 GCA_045542155.1 Eubacteriales bacterium | reverse complement strand
AGACCCGAGGTGTTCTCACGCCCCGTTTCTTATATTTTCTATGATATCACACCGCGTGAGGAAGGGCATACCTTCAGCGTTTATTTCGATGCTGCATCCTACCTTTGCGGCGATGGCTCTTATGTAAAGCAAATGGATTGCTTCCAAGAGGAAGGCCACGTTTGGATGGGCAACCACGAGCAAAAGCCGCTCAATCGCTCGGGAGACGATGCGCGCATCGATTGGGGCTATTTGCACCTCGTTCATCCCAATGCAACCCTTGGCGTGCTGAATAACCGTATTTCCAACTTTACGGTTCGTCCCTGGAAAGCTGATGCTGATCTGACACAACCTGTCAGCTTCTATACCGTTCCGCTTCTGCGCGCAACGTCAGAGAAGCTTTCCGACGTGTTCGTGCTCGCTTACGACGATATCAAGTCGATTCAGTACTTCCACAGAGATATCGATGCATATTACAAAACCGTTTACGGTGACTTTGATACGATGCTGAAGGTTGCTGTCAAGGAAGCCTACGAGCTACGTGATGAATGTGCAAAATTTGATGTCGACCTCATTTCCAAAATGGAAAAGGTCACTCCCGAATATGCAAAACTTGGCGCCCTTGCTTATCGCCAAACCGTTGCCGCACACAAACTCTGCCAAATCGACGGCAAAATGATGTTCTTCTCCAAGGAGAATTTCTCCAACGGATGTATGGCAACGCTTGACGTTACCTATCCCTCTATTCCGCTCTATCTTATCTACAATCCCGAGCTTGTGCGTGGCATGATGCGCCCCATCTTTGACTATGCAAAGAGCGAGGCTTGGCAGTATCCTTTTGCACCGCACGATTGCGGACAGTATCCGCTTTGCAACGGTCAAGTTTATGGCAATAACGAACTCAAGTATCAAATGCCCGTAGAGGAGTGTGGAAATGCCATTCTCACCGTAGCAGCCGCAACGCGCGCCGACGGTGACCGCACCTTGGCGGAGGAAAACAAAGATATTCTGCAGGCTTGGGCTGACTACCTTGTGGAATACGGCTACAACCCCGAAAATCAGCTTTGTACCGATGACTTTGCAGGTCATCTTGCGCAAAACTGCAACCTTAGCATCAAAGCCATTGTGGCACTTGGCGCATTCGGTCAGCTGTTTGGAGAAGAGAAGTACACTGCCATTGCCAAAGATATGGCAGCGCGTTGGAAGGTTGAAGCAAAGAAGCAAAACGCCAAGGGTTGGCGTCTTACATTTGACCGCGACGATACTTGGAGCATGAAGTATAATATGGTTTGGGACCGTCTTCTTGGACTTGGACTCTTTGGCGAAGAGGTAGCACGCGAAGAAATCGCAGTTTATGCCGAAAAGATGAACGAATACGGTGTACCGCTCGACTGCCGCGCCAACTACACCAAGCTCGACTGGATGGCTTGGACAACCGTTATGGCAGACGTACCCGAATATACCCAAGCTGTTTACAAATCGATGACCAATATGACGCGTGACTCTCTTGACCGCGTTCCTATGACAGACTGGTACGATACCGTTACGGCGCGTCAAATCGGCTTCCAAGCTCGCTCGGTTCTTGGCGGATTTTTCATCAATTTGCTTCTTGAGCATCCCAATTTTGACATTTGATAAAAGAAAGAACCGTTTCACTTCAACCAGAGGTTGATTGACAAAAAATGCTCGGGGTGGTATACTAAAGGAAAGATAGTTATATTTCTTTAAGGAGATATTATGAAAAAGAAAACGTCGTTTCTTCTTTATATTCTTTGGCATATAGGGCTTTTAGCGGGGCTTTTCTTCTTGCCGCAAGTCTTGTACGGCTTTGTGGATGCGGAGGATGCAGAGCTTTACAAAAGTTATTCCTATGTGTGTATGGCAACCTTGTTTTTGTATTCTTACTCCTTTATGCGCCTCAAATCTATCTATTCTGTCCCACTTTACGGTCATTTTTTAGAGAATCGCCCCAAAAAGTCTTTTTTGGCACATGTTGCATTCCTGTTTCGGGATTGGAGCTTTTGGGTGGAATATGCAGTCCTAACTTTCGCTTACCTATTGCTTCCCACAGCTTTTACACATCCGTTTTTGACGGAACTGATATGGTTGCATATGGGTGGGCTAAACCCAGCACTTGTTCTTGCAATACTGATACCGATGCAGCTTGTTATTTGCCTTTTGGCAAATCTTTCGGCACTATCACTTTGGCAGCACGATGCAAGATGGGAAAAACACGAGAAAAAAATAGCAAAACAGCACGCTTTATTTATCTCATTCCAATCTATGCGTTTGCTCCTATTGCTTTACTTTCCATATGGAATTTTGTATCGATGTATGTTCCGCTAATCTTTCGAGCCGTTGGACTCTTTCTAAGTCCCTTACTCATTGTTCTTATCCTGTTGCTTGTTTTGTTTGTGGTTTCTTTTAACTATTTTCGAATTTTCTCGATTCGTAAAAAGTGCATTGAAGCAATCAAAAAAGCGTGCGGTGAAAAGGAAATTGGTATTACAGAAATCAATAGCCCGTATCTTTCCGCATTTCGAGTTTGCGAGGGGGAAAGCTTTCAAATCAAGGTTGGCGAAAAGACCTACTCTTGCAAGCTGGTAGGCAGTACCAAAAGAACGCTTCCAATGGCAATCCACCCTTGCGGTGAGTTGCGGTTCTTCCACGCTTTGCGTTTGCGTGGGGTAACACTTTTTAGTTATACAACTGTAAAGAAGTTTGCTTACGATTCGGAGCACGTGAAAATTCTTATTGTTAATCCCGTTCCCAAAAAGCTACTCGGCTATTTTGGAAACAGAACGCTTGAAATCGACAATGGCTCTTGCGTTGGTGACTATAAAATCTATAATGCCACTGCCTTTGTGCGTGCTATTGAAACCGATACGGTAGAGCGGTTATGATAAAAGCAGAAGATCAGTAAAGGAGTATAGAATGATAAGAAAAGTCTATTCATCTAAATTCGAGGCAGTGTTTACTATCGTTGCTATCATAGGATTCGCCATTGGCGAAATCGTTTCTCTCGCTACCTCAATTGAAGGGCTTATAAAAAATGAAGATGTAATAATAGATTTGGTAATGACTATTGGCTTTGCGTTATATCTTCCAATACTCATTTTTTTAGGGAATAGATCGGCCTATACCATTACATACAACCACAAAGAGAAGATGCTGTACCGCAAAGGCTTGTTCTTTGGATACAAATATCAACTTAAAGTGGAAGATATTAAGGATGTTGTTATAGCAACGTCTTGGAGAGAGGGAACATATTACATTTTGCTTGATCCATACAATAATAGATATGATGCCTGCCATAAAAAATCCTTCATCCGCCTTCAAGTAAACGATCAAAATCGCGATTTTATAGAGCTGTTTTGGCACAGACCGATCACAAAGGAATTGCCCAAGGATACCGTGATTAGAAAGAAATAAAACAAATTTTTTATGGTGGAGATGAGGGGAATCAGAACTCAAACTTGGAGTAAAAAAGTAAGAGTGAGGAGAATCAGAACTCAAACGCGCCTCAAATGCAGTAAAATTTGAAACACACAATGGCGCGTTATGCTAATTTGCAAGCAAATTAGCAGGAGTCGATACCATAATTTCCGCGCCAAAAAGC
>JAZQKM010000227.1:0-6219 GCA_045542155.1 Eubacteriales bacterium | reverse complement strand
TTTGTGCGAGAGTTTTTGGGAGGGGTGTGGGGAGACCTTTTTGCAAAAAGGTCTCCCCACAATAACGCGCCCCCATCGCAAATTTATATATTTCATATATAAAACTTTCAAAAAGGGTTGACTTTTATTTTGAAATGCGGTAAAATAATAATGTATAGGCTTTTTTTGAAAGGAGTTTTGGTATGATCCGCAGTATGACAGGATTCGGCCGCTGCCGCGAAACGGTAGAGGGCTTGGATATTACGGTTGAGATCAAATCGGTCAACAGCCGCTTTTTGGATTGTACCGCCAAGATCAGTCGCGCCTACGGGTATCTCGAGGAGCGCATCAAGCCCTACCTGATGAGCCGCGGTGTCACGCGCGGAAAGGTAGACGTTTGGATCTCGGTGGAAGTGATGGATTCGGGCAGTGTGCAGATCACGGCTGACGAAGGGTACTTGCAAGGGTATCTTGAGGCGCTTTACACGCTGCGCGACAAATACGGCTTGCGCGACGATATCTCTGTAATGAGCGTTGCGCGCAATCACGACATCTTCCAAATCAAAAAGCCCGAAGAGGACATTGAGCGCGATTGGGAAAGAGTTTTGACCGTTCTTGCAAAGGCTGTCGACACATTCCTTTCCGTTCGCGAGCGCGAGGGCGAGCGACTTGCCGAGGATTTGCGAGGCAAGATGCAGAACATCAAAGAGGCGGTCGACCGTATCGAAGAGCTTTCCGAGGCTGACGTTTCCACCTATCGTGAACGACTTGCTGAACGCATCCGCGAAGCGCTAAAGGATTGTCAAATTACCCCCGATGAAAATCGCCTTTTGACCGAGTGTGCCATTCACGCCGACAAGGTTGCCGTGGATGAAGAAATGGTTCGTTTGCGCACGCACTTTGGCGCGTTTGAGGAGATCCTTTCCTCGGGCGAGCCTGTCGGTCGCAAGCTTGATTTTTTGATGCAAGAAATGAATCGCGAGATCAACACCACGGGCTCCAAATGCTCCGACGCGCAAATCGCGCATCTGGTGGTAGACGTCAAGTGCGAGCTTGAAAAGATCCGCGAGCAGATACAGAATCTTGAGTAATTCCAAAGGAGTGGCAAAAGATGAGATTTATTAACGTCGGCTTTGGCAACATGGTGGCAGCCGAGCGCATCACCGTTCTCGCAAGCCCCGATTCCGCGCCTATGAAGCGCCTCGTGCAGGATGCAAAGGACGATGGCAGAGCCATTGTCGTCACCTGCGGTCGTCGCACGCGCGCTATTATCATTACCGATTCAGAGCACGTTGTTCTGTCGGCTCTGCAACCCGAAACCATTGCCAACCGCTTGGAAAACAACACCGCCGATGAGGATGTACTCGACGCGGAAAGTGACAATTAAAGGAGACGGACGATGCAAAAAGGATTGTTGATCGTTATATCCGCGCCCTCGGGCAGCGGAAAAAGCACGGTGCGCGAGGAGCTGATGCGCCGTGAGAATTTTGCCTATTCGGTATCTGCTACCACCCGTTCCCCAAGAGAGGGAGAGCAAAACGGTGTAGATTACTGGTTCGTCACCCGTGAACAGTTTGAAGAAAAAATTCGCAACGGCGATATGCTTGAGCACGCCATCTACAACGGCAACTACTACGGCACGCCTCTGCGCGAGGCTTTGCGAGTTGTCGAATCGGGGCGCAACCTGCTCCTTGAGATTGAGGTTGAAGGTGCTATGAACATCAAGCGTCAGTATCCCGAGGCGGTTCTCATTATGCTTTTGCCCCCGTCCTTCTCCGAGCAAGAGAGAAGACTGCGCGCCAGAGGTACCGAGACCAACGAGGTCATTGAGGGCAGACTGAAGCAGACCTTTGAGGAAATGAAATACTTTGACAGATACGATTATTTCGTTGTTAACGAAACCGTTGCCAAATGTGCCGACGATATTCAAGATATCGTTCACGCAGAGCGTTGGGCTATCAAGCGCCACCTTGAATTTCCCAAAACCTATTTTCAAAACTGATACATCAAACGTAAATTTTGCACAAGCAAGGAGATAAAATTATGTTGCATCCCACCATTGAAGAATTGACCAAGGGCGAATACAACCGCTACGAGCTGGCACTCGCCACCGCAAAGTGCGCACGTCTCATTACCGACGAGTACGTCCGTCAACACGACGCGGCAGAAAAGTCCATCACCGGTAACAAGGAGACCGACCGTCCCATCAACACCATGATTGATAAGGAGCTGCGCGATGAAAAGGCTGTTCACGTAGCTGTTAACCGTCTTTATGCGGGTGAGTACGTTATCGACGTAAATGCGGGCGACGAAACCGACGCTCCCGAAGAAGAGGCCGACAACCAAGCAGAGGACGTTTTGTCCGAAGCCGAGTAAGTAGGAGATACGCTTGAGCCGTTTTGCGGGCGTATGCCTGCTCGACAACCCGTATTCGATTGACGGAGTATACGATTATGTGATTCCCGAAGAGCTGGCAGGGGAGATTTCTGCCGGCTCATTCGTCACGGTTCCTTTTGGCACAGCTAACGGGCGCAGATTGGCGTTGGTTACGGAAATTAGGGATACCTCTCTTTACAAAGAGGCAAAGTCTATTCATTCCGTGTGTCCCGAGGAAATGTTTTTGAGCGAGGAGATGCTGGGATTGTGCGCATTTATGAAGCTTCGCACCCTGTGTACCACGGGTGATGCTGTGCGCGCAATGATTCCTGCGTCCTCTCTCTCCCGCCTTGTCACGACGTATGCTTTGTCCGAGGAACATATATCCAACCCCTCCGACGACATACCATCGTCGGATTTGTTCGTATATGAGTACCTGCGCGAGAACGGAGAAATCTCTCTGGAGGCTCTGCGCCGTCGCTTTGGCGCGGGAGTGGAGCTCAAACTCAAGCATCTTGTTACGCTCGGCTTTGCCAAAAAGAAGAGTGTTCTTGAAGAAGCCAAGGGAGAGAAGACCGAGCGCGTTTGGCAGGTTGCCATCCCTACCGAGGATGCGTATTCGCTTATCGACGGAGCTTCCGTTGGCGACGTCAAGCTGACGTCCGACGCACAAAAGAGAGCGTTGCGCACCCTTTTGGAAAGCGACCTTCCCATGACGGCGAGTGAGCTTCGCGAGCGCGCGGGCGTGGCAGATTCTCCCCTCAAATTGCTTTTGAGCAAGGGAGTTGTCGAAATTTTGCAGCTGCGCCAAGAGCGCAACCCCTACGGCAATGCAAAATATTTGGGCAGAACGCCCATTCACTTAAACGAAGAACAATCGGCAGCGATGGAGACGCTTTCCTCGCTTGTTGATTCGGGGGAAGCAAAAGCGGCACTCTTGCACGGTGTTACGGGCAGCGGCAAGACCTGCGTAATGCTGTCTCTTATTGATAAACTTCTTGATGACGGTCGCGGCGTTATCGTGCTGTTGCCCGAAATTGCACTCACTCCGCAATCGGTGGCTATCTTCTGCGCGCGTTACGGAGAGCGCGTAGCGGTCATTCACTCGGGGCTCTCGGCAGGGGAGCGTTACGATGCTTACTGCCGCATTCGCGACGGACGTGCCGACGTTGTTATCGGTACACGCTCGGCAGTTTTTTCACCCGTCAAGAATTTGGGTGCCATTATCATCGATGAAGAACAGGAACACACATATAAATCCGACCAAAATCCCAAGTATCATACGCGCGACATTGCGCGCTACCGTTGCGCGCACAACAAGGCTTTGATGCTTTTGTCCTCTGCAACACCGTCGCTCGAGAGCTACCAAAAAGCAAAAGAGGGAACTTACACCCTTATCACCCTCAAGCACCGCTTTGGTGGAGCAAAATTGCCCGAGGTCAAAATTGCCGATATGCGCGGTGAGGTGCAAGGGGGAAGTCTTTCTCCGCTCGGCGAGGAGCTTTTGAGTGAGCTTTGCCGCGTGACGAACGCGCGAGAGCAAGCGGTGCTCTTTATCAACCGCCGCGGATATAATCATTTCATCAGTTGCCGCTCCTGCGGTGAGGCAGTCACCTGTCCATCCTGCTCGGTGGCAATGACCTATCACACCCGACGCGGTACGTGGAACGAGGGCGATCTCGTTTGCCACTGGTGCGGACGCCGTATGCCGCTCCCCAAAGAGTGCCCCAACTGTCACTCCGAGCACTTGGCGCGTATGGGCTTTGGTACGCAACGCGTTGAGGAAGAATTGCAAACGCTGCTTCCCAAGTCGAACATATTGCGTATGGATACCGACACTACGACCACAAAATTCGCCTACGATGAACTGCTCGGTCGTTTTCGTGCACACGAGGCAGACGTGCTTCTCGGCACGCAAATGGTAACAAAGGGGCACGATTTCCCCGACGTTACGCTCGTGGGTGTTCTTTTGGCAGATGCGTCTCTCTACCTTGACGACTACCGAGCCGCCGAGCGAACCTTTGCAATGCTGACGCAGGTCATCGGTCGCGCGGGACGCGCCGACAAAGAGGGAATGGCTGTCATTCAAACAAACAATCCCGATAGCGAGGTCATCCGTCTTGCTTGCGCGCAAGACTACGAAAGCTTTTATGAGCGCGAGATCCGTTTGCGCAAGCTTTTGACCTTCCCGCCCTTCTGCGACATCGCTCTCTTGACAGTCACGGGCTCGCATGAGACCGAGCTCTTGCGTGCCACCACAATGATGGCACAAATGATAAAGGAGATGGCAGAGGGAGACTACAAGGACGTAGCCTTGGTTACCTTTGGACCCTTTGAAGCCCCCGTTTATCGGGTGGATAATAAATACCGTATGCGTATGGTGCTCAAGTGCAAGCTGACGCGCCGCACGCTCTCGATGCTGGCGGAGCTCCTCTCGACCTTTGGTCAGAGAGTGAGCAAAAAGGTGACACTGAGCATCGACCTCAATCCGTCAAATCTCTAAAGTGAGGAAAACTGTTATGGCAAAACTCAAAATTGTAAAGCACGGCGACGATACACTTCGCAAGGTCTGCCGCCCCGTTGATAAAATCACTCCTCGCATCATCACGCTTCTTGATGATATGCTGGAAACGATGCACGCCGCCGACGGTGTCGGTCTTGCCGCACCGCAGGTAGGAGTGCTCCGCCGTATCGCCATTGTTGAGGTGGAAGAGGGCGAGGTATATGAGCTCATCAATCCCCGCATCGTTGCCTTTGCAGGTGAGCAGCAGGAGCAGGAAGGATGTCTCTCTCTGCCCGGACGCTGGGGTATCACCAAACGCCCCATGCACGTAACCGTGCGCGCCTACAACCGTAAGGGTGAGGAGTTTGAGGTCAGCGGCAGCGGTCTGTTGGCACGCGCCTTCTGCCACGAAATCGACCACCTCGACGGTAAGCTCTTTATTGACTGCATGATTGAGGAATTGGAAGAATGAGTATGAAAATTCTGTTTATGGGCACGCCCGATTTTGCGCTGTTTTCTCTGCGCGCGCTCGTTGAGGCAGGCGAGAACATCATCGGCGTTGTTACCCAACCCGATAAACCCAAGGGACGCGGCTACACTTTAACACCGCCCCCCGTAAAGGTTTACGCACTTGAAAAGAACATTCCCGTATATCAGCCCAACACCTTGCGCGGCGAGGAGTTTGCAAATCTTCTTTCCGAGCTTTCTCCCGACCTCATCATCGTTGTTGCCTACGGCAAGATATTGCCCGCAAACGTGCTGGAATTCCCCAAGTACGGCTGTATAAACGTTCACGGTTCTATTCTGCCCGCCTATCGCGGAGCGGCGCCCATGCAACGCGCTATTATGGAAGGGCAGACCGAAACGGGAATTACCACAATGATGATGGATGTTGGTCTTGATACAGGCGATATTTTGCTTATTAGCAAGGTTGCCATCCAAGAGAACGACAACTTTGAAACGATGCACGACAAGCTCGGCGAATGTGGAGCGAACACGCTTCTTGAAACGCTGAAGGAGCTCCGTGCGGGAACGCTCACGCGCACAAAGCAGGACGATAGCCTTGCTACCTACGCCGCCAAGATTGAAAAGAGCGATTGTTTCATCGATTTTACAAAGAGCGCAAACGAGGTGCACAACCAAATTCGCGGTTTGTCGCCCATTCCGCTCGCATTCACCTATACGCCCGACGGAAAAATGCTCAAGGTGACGGCAACCGCGATTGCCAAGCGCGAGGGAACTCTTGCTCCTGCGGGAACGGTTCTGTCTCTTGCCGGCGGCAAAATTGAGGTCGCCTGCGGCATCGGTTCTGTTTTCATTCTGTCTGTGCTCCCCGAGGGCAAAAAGAGAATGGCGGCATC
>JAZQKM010000226.1:0-2725 GCA_045542155.1 Eubacteriales bacterium | reverse complement strand
CGCAAAGGCTATCAACGACGCGAAGATCTCTGTTGCAGAGGCAGACAGAAACGGTGCTATCGGTTCCGCAACCGCGGAAAAGGATCAGCGTATCCACGTTTCTCGCTCCAACTCCGAGGCTATCGCGGGTGAAAACGAAGCAAAGGTCAAGATCGCGGACTCCGAGGCTACCCGTCGTGAGCACGAAGCAGAAGCAAACAAGCGTGCTGTTGCCGCAGAAAACATTCAGTCGGCAAAGGCACTTGAAGAATCCTACGCCGCACAGCAGAAGGCTGAGGAAGCACGTGCGCTCCTTGAGAAGGCAAAGCTCGAGGCTGACGTCCTCGTCAAGGCTGAGATCGCAAAGCGCGAGCTCGAGCTCCAGGCAGAGGCAGAAGCTGAGCAGATGAGACGCCGCGCACGCGGTGAAGCAGACTCCATCCGTATGAAGATGGAAGCAGAGGCAGCCGGTGCACGCGAGATCCTCATCAAGCAGGCAGAAGGTCTTACCTCCATCGTTGCCGCTGCAGGCGGAGACGCAAACGCTGCTATCAGACTTATGGTCACCGACAAGCTCGAAGAGCTCACCAAGATCCAGGTCGGCGCGATCTCGAACCTCAAGATCGACAAGGTCACCGTTTGGGACAACGGCCAGGGCGGCGCGGACGGCAAGTCCTCCACCGCAGGCTTCGTTTCGGGACTTTACAAGTCCGTTCCTCCCCTCACCGAGCTCTTTGACATGGCAGGTATGCAGCTTCCCGAGTACCTCGGAAAGCCGAAGGCAGAGACTGCAGAGCAGGTTGATGCTGAGTAAAATCTAAGCGAATAACTTACAGGGCTTGCCTCATTATGGGGCAAGCCTGTTTTCAACCATAGTTAGTAAGTTCTCAACGAAAAGAACTTGAACAGCTATTGAGCAAATAGTCTTTTCCAAAAAATTCACAAACCAATTTTGCATTTTGTATTGCAATTTGCGACACAATATGGTATACTAATAGCAGAAAGGTGGTGCATACTATGGCAACAAAAACCGCGAACGTGACCGCACGTGTTCAACCCGAGATCAAAGAACAGGCTGAAGAGGTGCTTGCAAAGCTTGGAATCCCGGTATCGGTACTGATAGATTCGCTCTATCGACAAATCATCATGACTAACAGCATTCCGTATTCCTTTGCACTTCCAACTTTGCAAACAAGGGATACTATGACCGACGCTCAGTTTAACATAATGATGGCGAAAGGATTAGAACAAGCAAAAGCGGGACAAGGTTTGGATATCGACGATGCTTTTGCCGAGATCAATAAAAGTATCTGATAATGACTTACAAAGTAAAGCTGACAAACAATGCACTCGATCAATTAAAAACAGCCATAGAGTATATCTCTAAGGTATTGCGTGAACCCGAAGCCGCAAGACGTTGGTCCGATCGAATCAAGAATGCGATTTCATCTCTCAATAATATGCCTCTTCGTTATCCTTTGGTGGATGAAGAACCGTGGCACACGGAAGGAATTCACAAAATGAATGCGGAGAATTTTATCGTTTATTATTGGGTTGACGATGCAAACTCAGTGGTTTGGGTAACTGCAGTTGTTTACGGAAGACGAGACCAAATTTCCGTTCTTCGCAATATGCCAGTCGAAGCAGAGTAAATTCAATAAAGAAAAGCTGTCTCTTCGGAGGCAGCTTTTTGAATACAGAATTATGAATGATGAATGCAGAATGTAATTAATACTTAAACTTGCAAGCAATCATAGATTGTTCTATTGTATTTTGGATGAATTCTTCTTTTTCTTTGTCTGATGCAAATCTGAGATCAGCCAGAACCTCATATTCCTTTTTTGCGTTAATTTTGTTTTCTTCCGAAATCGGCCACGAATCAATGTCTTTATACATCAAAGGAATATCAGCCAACATATCATCGTATCGTGACAAAATAAAATTTGTGTATATTCTTAATTCATAAAAATACATTCTGGGAAGATTGCCAAAAAACGTTTTGACAAACTTATATCCTTTATTAAGAAAAAGCATCAACCCTTCGGGAGTGGAAATGATGTCGTACAGCGGAAAATAGTATTTTTCACAGCATTCCATAACCCGCTCAACGAATTCTTCCAACTGTGAAGGCTCGTCCCAATCAAAACTGAAGTTTTTTACCGGAAAAGGTTCAAAATCATCAAACCGTCCTCCGTATGTAATATGCGGTATCGAGGTTGGAATATACAAAGGCAGGATATAGCTTAAAAAATACAGTCCTCCCGGGCGATCCAGTCCGAAGCACAGTATTATGTTATTCTGAATTTTATAAAACTTATTACTCTTTCGCTTAAATCCATGCGCCTTGAAAAACGGAGCTAATCTATTTCCAACATCACGTGTGTTTTTCATCAGGATTCTCCTTTTCCAATAGATTATTTCTAGTATAGCACATTTGTTTTTTATTGTCAATACCATCCCGACGAAGTATAAAAATATTATTCTTTTTGCATTTTGCATTTTACATTTTGCATTAACAATTATTTTCCTCCACAAGTGTCAAAAATCAATATTTTTCGCCCTTATTTTGAAGATATTTTAAAAAACTATTGCATTTTATCGGATTTTTTGATACAATATACTTGGAAACTGTGGTACGTAGGTACACTCGGCTTTTTTTGCCCGTCCATGATCGTCTTTTCGGCGGTTTTTGGGCGGATTTGCGCTTTTTTCCGATGTGTGACATAGACCCGTTCCGGAATTTTTT
>JAZQKM010000225.1:0-2849 GCA_045542155.1 Eubacteriales bacterium | reverse complement strand
GATATGTTCTCCGAAGAAATCGACTACGACGGCAACTAAAAAAGATTTATAACCTGCTTAGTGCGTGATGGTTCGGTGATTTGTGAACCTACAAGAGATTAAAGGAGTCTAAGGCAGACGGTGGTTTGCAGACCTCCCGTATGCGTGCATCGATTGACTTGTCTCGGCAGCATAACGGACGTTGGGAGCAGTAAAGCCGTCCCGCGGACACCGCCCTGAACTACAGGGTTCCGACTGCCCGCCCACACGGCTCGGCGGGGTTTTTAAGAGAAAAAGAGACGAAGAATGCAAGAGTGTTCTTCGTCTCTTTGTTCTTTTTGCTTTCCCGTTTCTTTCCATCTCACTTTTTCTTCTTTTTTCTCTCTTTTGTGTAGACAAACGCGCTCTGTCGTGCTATAATATATGGTGTATGGAAAATGTGCGCCGCGTGGCGGCGTGAATCGTTGATTTGTTTTGGAGGGCAGGATGGAGCTTTTGATTTTTTCGGATTCGCACGGTCGTGCCGAAAATATGTCGATTGCCATCGACCGACAAGTGAATTCTCCCGATGCTGTCCTTTTTCTTGGCGACGGTGCGCGCGACCTCGACCGTTTATTTCTTGTCGATACCCCTCTTTGGGCGGTGCGCGGCAACTGCGATTGGTCGTCCTCTGATTTTGCCGACAAAACCGAGCGCCTTTTATATTTTGAGGGGCACACGATTCTTCTCTGTCACGGTCATGAATGGGGCGTTAAGGGTGGACTTGGTGCTCTCATCGCGCACGCGGCAGACGTCGGCGCGGATATCGTCCTGTTCGGGCATACGCACAAGCCGACCTTGCAAGTCATCGCCGCAGGCGAACAGATTGGCAAGACCAAGCTCTCGCGCCCGATGTATCTTTTTAACCCCGGCAGTATTGGATTTAACGAGGATGGGAAAGGGTATTCCTTTGGCACGCTGACTATCAAAGGAGAGACCGTTCTTTTCGGTCACGGCAGGCTATAAAACAAAAAAGACCGCCAAAGCAGTCTTTTTCATTCGTTTTTGTTTATACGGGTTCACCAATTTCTTCAGTGTCTGCGATTTCAGCTGCATTTTCGAGGGCTGCCTCGTATGCGCTGATTACGCTGGATTCCAGCATCCCACGGAACTGTGCGTTAATGGGATGTACGATGTCGCGGTAGGTGTCATCGGGGTTCTTGCGGCTGGGCATTACGATGAAATACTTATCACGTGCATAAATCACTTTTACGTCGTGAACGGCAAGCTGACCGTCAAACGTAACCGAGACGATTGCTTTCATCGGGCCTTCGTCAAACAATTTTCTTACTTTAATATCGGTAATTTGCATTGGTAAATCCTCCGTTAGTCGTTTTACTGATGTTATTATACAGCATTTTTGTGATTGTTATTCAATGATAGCAGTATCTTTTTGTGAAAGGGTTGAGAACGTCTTCACAAATCCGTCACAAAATGTCGAGAGTTGTCATATAGAAAAATAAGTCCGTTTATCGGGCTTGGAAGGGGGTGAGCGATATGGCTTTGGAAAATACACACTACGGTCATGTACGTATTGGTGAGATGTTAAAGAATTGCCACAGTATTTTCTTTATTGGAATCGGTGGAATCAGTATGTCGGCGCTTGCGCAAATTTCGCTCTCGCTCGGATATACCGTAGGCGGCTCGGATCGCTCCGAGAACGCGCAAACCGTTCACCTAAAGGAGAAGGGTATTCCCGTTTTCGGCTCTCACGATGCCAAAAACATCGAGGATTTTGATGCCGTGGTCTACACGGTTGCCATCGGGGCGGATAACCCCGAATATCTTGCCGCAAAGGCGGCAGGCAAACCTCTGCTTTCCCGAGCAGACTACCTCGGCTACCTGATGGTTTCCTATCGCCATCGCATTGGCGTGGCGGGCATGCACGGCAAGAGCAGTTGCACCGCAATGTGTGCGCAAATTTTTCTTTCCGCAACCGATGCTACGGTTCTCTGCGGAGCGGAGCTGCCGCTTCTTGGCGGTTCTACCTGTTGCATTGGGGGAGAGCAGGAGCATTTCGTTTTTGAAGCCTGCGAATATATGGATTCCTTCCTCGATTTCAATCCGACTCTCGCAGTTGTGCTCAACGTGGGAATGGATCACCCCGACTATTTTCAGAATATGGAGCAGATTCGCGCATCCTTCCTCGCTTATGCGAGAAGAACAGGCAAGAACGGAACGGTTCTTTACAATGCCGACGACTGTGAGTGCGCGCTTTCCGTAAAAGAATTTGAAGGACGCCACGTTACTTTCGGTATTGAAAAAGAGGCTGACTATTCTGCTCGCAATATTTGCCACAAAAACGGCGTCACCTCATTTGAGTTTTGGGACAGGGAAGAATGTCTGTGCAATATTCCATTACACGTCTTTGGACTTCACAACGTTTACAATGCATTGGCGGCGGCAGCAGCGGCAAGCCTTTGCGGTATTTCTCCCAACCTGATTGCCAAGTCGCTTGGAGAATTCGTTGGTGCAAAACGCCGTATGGAGCGCAAAGGAATTTTGAATGGATCGGTTGTTTACGACGATTACGGACACCATCCCGTAGAAATCAATGCCACTCTTTCGGGCGCGCGTGAGATGGGATACGACCGTATTCTCTGCGCATACCAGCCCCACACCTACAGCCGCACCGCAAAGCTGTTTGATGAGTTTGTGCAGGCCTTCGGCTCTGCCGACCGCGTCTATTTTGCCGACATTTATGCCGCGCGCGAACAAAACGTTTTCGGTATCAGTTCCGCAGATCTTGCCAAAAGGATTGGCACCGCGGCAGAATACTGCGGCAGCTTTGAGCAAGTCGCTCAGGCGCTGAAGCGCGATGCAAAAGAGGG
>JAZQKM010000224.1:0-18524 GCA_045542155.1 Eubacteriales bacterium | reverse complement strand
AGCTTATCAAAGCATCTATTCCCGAATACCTTTGGGGAGAGTGGGACTTTGCAAACGGACTTGCAGATCTGCCTGTGCTTGATGCGGTTGTGGAGCATCTTATCGAAAAGGGCGTTCTCATCCCGCCCAAGGATGGCATTGGTGCCGAGGGTTGTTGGATGAGCGTGAAAAAGTAAATAAAAACGGGCGATTCGTGAATCGCCCCTACAGAATGTATTATAATTTTTATTGTAAGGGCGACCATTGGTCGCCCGTCTTTGTCTATTTATAATCGTTTATAACACCTCATCCGTCCCTTGTCGCTTGCGACATTTGCCACCATTCCCCCACCGGGGAAGGCTTTTTTGTTGTTCCCCTTGGCAAAACAACTCTCTTAACGGGCAGGGTCTTGGAGGTCCCTGACCGTTTGCGGTAGCAAAAGCGAAGTTTTACTTCGCGTCGACCGTATATCCGTGTGCTAACAACTCTATTTAGATATTATTGTCAGAAAGTTTTTGGGAAGGGGTGCGGGGGAACAAAATTCCTTCGGAATAGGTTCCCCCGCATCATTCACAAATTTTATTCAGCAGTGTAGTTATCAAAATAGCCTTGGATCCAGATAATGGGCGTGCCCTTATCGCCGGAGCCGGAGGTGAGGGCGCAGAGCGAGCCAATGAGGTCGGTCAGGCGGGGGGGGGTAGTACCCTCGGAGACCATTTGACCAACGAGGTTATCGTCCTTTTCGTGGATCTTTGCTTTGATGGCTTCTTTGAGCTCATCGCCCGAGAGGGCAGAGAAATCATTGTCAGCCAAATATTTGAGCTTGAGCTCGTTGGGGGTTCCTTCCAAGCCTTTGGTGTAGGCAGGGGAAACGACCGGGTCGGCGAGCTCCCAAATCTTGCCGATGGGGTCCTTGAATGCACCGTCACCGTAGACCATAACCTCAACGTGCTTGCCGGTAGCCGCGAAGAGCTTCTTTTGAATGGCATCCACAACGGGTTGGCAGTCGCGGGGGAAGAGCTTAACTTGGTCCTCGGTAGCCTTGTTAGAGCCCAAGAGACCGTAGTCGGCGTTGTAGCCCGAGCCGTTTACGGGAGCGTTCAGGATTTCATCAAGACCGAGAACGACCTCGGCGCCTGCCGCCTTGAGAATGCGCTTGGTGCGTGCACGGGTGTGGATATCACAGCAGAGCACGTTCTTTGTGTAGGGAAGGATTGCCTTTGCATTGTTTGCAAAAATAATCTCCGCCTCGGCACCGCATTCACGGATGAGGCTTTCGTAGTATTCCACGTAGTCCACGCCGGTAAAGGTGTGCTTCTCGTAGCCGAACAGCTCGCGGTACTGTGCAAGGGTGAGCACGTCGCGATAGGGATTGACGTCCTTTTCGTCAACGGCTTCCATGCTAATGAGGTGATTTCCAACCTCGTCAGAGGGGTAGGAGAGCATCAAAACGACCTTTTTTGCACCCTTTGCAATGCCGCGCAGGCAGATGGCAAAGCGGTTGCGGCTGAGGATGGGGAAGATAACGCCAACAGTCTCGCCGCCGAATTTGTTTTTGATGTCTGTGGCGATGTCGTCAACCGTAGCGTAGTTGCCTTGTGCGCGAGCTACAATGGCCTCGGTCATAGCAACGATGTCTCTGTCGCGGAAGGGAACTTCTTCAATGCGGGGTGCCTCCAGGACGGACTCGGTAACGATATCCACAATGTTGTCGCCGTTTCTGATAATGGGAGCTCTTACTCCGCGTGAAACAGTGCCGAACATACGACTCATAAAAAACAACTCCTTTTATCTATAAATTTGGTGAATATGATACAGAACAAACGTGACATATTATTATACCACAACGCGGCTTGCTTTGCAATATTTTTTGCAAAAAAAGTTGAAAAAATGTAGAGAAAGGGAATAAGGATTTGGTTTTGATTAAATTTGTTAGGAGCGGGTTTTGAAAAATCAAAGCGGGCGACCAATGGTCGCCCCTACTACGTTGTAACATCTAAACCTTTACATCCCCTCTCCGTCATCTGTCGCAAGCGACATTTGACACCTCTCCCAAAGGGCGAGGCTTAGAATTCGTAAGGCTCTCCCCTTGGGAGAGCTTCCGCGAAGCGGGTGAGAGGGGAAAATAAAGATTAATGTGTTACAACATACTACAATGAGCATTAACAAAAGCCAACGTTTACAATCGTTGGCTTTTTGTGTGTTTGTTTTTCTTTCATTCTTCTGTGGGAGCACTTTGTTCCGTCGGCTCGGTTTTTTTCTCTTCGATGGGAGCATATGCCTCTTCGTCCATCTCGATAGGCGTTTCGAGTGCTTTTTGCATCAATTTTCTTGCCGCGGCAAGCTCTTTGTGGGTGACAAGGCGCGTCTTTGAGGGGATTCCCCATTTCAGACCACGTTTTGCAAAGGTAAAGGTTCCGTCGGGCAGAACCACGGTCTCAAGCACATCACAGCCGAGAAAAACGCCCGTTTTGAGCTTCACGCGGGAATTGGCAAAGATAACGGTCTGCAACGCAAGACAATCCTTAAACACCTCGCCGCCAACAACCTTGAGGGATGAGGGGAAGCTGATTTCTGCCAAGGCAAGACAGCCCCAAAACGCTCTTTCCTCGATGATTTTGAGTACGGGAGACATCTCAATGACGGTGAGAGACGTGCATTTTGCAAAGGCTTCCGCTTCAATCTTTACCAGCGTGTCGGGCAATTTGATTTGGCAGAGAGCAAAGCAGTGCGAGAAGAGATGCTCTTCCAACTCCTTGAGTTGCGCCTCGATTGTGACCTTCTTTAAGGAACTGCAATAGGCAAAGCAAGAGGGGGCAATATCCTGCACCTCGGCGGGAATGATGATTTCCTCAAGGGAGACACACCCCATAAACGCCGAGTAGCCGATACGCTTGACGTCATCCGAGAGAGTCAAGGCTTTTATCTTTTTGCAGTGTGCAAAAGCCGCGTTGCCGATATAATTGATGTGCTCGGGCAGTTCGATCGTCTCAAGGTTTGTGCAACAGGAAAAGGTGTAGTCGCTGACCACGCGAATGGCGTTCGGCATGTGCACACGAGAGAGAGAATAGCAATCGCTGAATGCGCCAATGCCCACGTAAACGATTTGGTCGCCAAGGTTTACCTCGCGCAGAGCGGTACAGCGTGCGAAAATATAGCGGCCGAGCGTGCGTACGCTCTTGGGAATGTTGATAGATTTGAGCGAGCGACAGTTAAAAAAGGTGCAGCGGTGCAGTGCTGTGATGCCTTCGGGCAGAGTCATTTCCTCAAGGCTTTCGCAATCGCAAAAGGCGTAGCGTCCCAAATGCTCGATAGATGCGGGGAGCACTACGTGGCGCAAAGCGGTACAGCCCTTAAAGCAGGAGTCACCCAAAGAGGTGACCGAGCGTGGCAAGAGCAATGCGGTCATAGCGGTACAGCCTTCAAATGCTTGCTCACCGATTTGTCGCAGTCCCGAAGGGAAGATTACCTGCAAAAGGTTGGTGCAATTCTGAAAGGCGCGCGGGCCGATGGTGGCAACGCGACGTCCGAGCACCAAGCGCGTGATGTGGGTGTTGCCGCGAAAGGCTTCCTCTGCGATATCGGTGATATCGTCGGGAATGACCAATTCACTTTTTTTACCGTAATAGCGAATGAGTCTGCCGTTGCGGACCTCACCGTGGCGAATGAGCTCCGGGGTGGGTATCTTTTTTTCATTTTGGTTAGTTTTTTCGCTCATAGTCTATCCTTTTCAAAAACTCCGTAGGGGGACACTGCATTGGCAGTGTCCCCGTTGACGGAGATTATTATTCTTGTGCGTCGTTTTCTTTTTGTGCATTGGAGACGATTTTGCCGCCTACAACGCCGGAGAGAAGAGAGGTAATGTCAAGACCGGTAGACTCCTTAACGCCTTCCATAATCTGGTTTGCGCTGTTCATAACGTCCTTTACAAGACGGGTGGAGTTGCCGTCACCGTACATAACGATGCGGTCGGTCTGCGTAAGAGGAGCGGCAGCATTCTTGACCACTTCGGGAAGAGCAGCGAGGTACATTTCGAGGACGGATGCTTCACCCATCTTCTTTTGAGCCTCAGCCTTCTTTTCAATGGCTTCTGCTTCTGCAAGACCCTTTGCACGAATACCGGCAGCCTCTTGCTCCATCGCATAGCGCAGAGCCTCTGCCTCTGCTTTTTTTGCCTCGGCGGCTTGAATAGCACGGTACTTTTCTGCCTCAGCCTCGCGCTGTTGCTTGATAAGCTCGGCCTCAGCCTTCTTTTCCATTTGATATTTCATAGCATCTGCCTGCTTGCGAATTTCGGCATCGAGCTCTCTTTCCTTAAGAGCAATCGCTTTTTCTGCGAGTTCTGCTTCTTTTTCCTTGCGGGCGATGTCGGCGTTAGCCCTGGTAATTTCAATGGTCTTACGCTGATTTTCCTGTTGAATGGAGTATGCAGCGTCTGCTTCTGCACGCTTGGTTTCGGACTTGACCTTCATATCAGCCTGTTGAACGGCAAGCTCTGCATCCTGCTCGGCAATCTTCTTTTCAGCCTCAACGCGAACAGCGTTTGCTTCTTGTTGAGCGTTTGCGGTAGCAATCGAGATGTCTCTTTGCGCGTTTGCCTTTGCGATCTGTGCATTCTTACGAATTTGCTCAACGTTGTCGATACCCATATTCTCAATGGTGCCGGCACCGTCCTTGAAGTTCTGAATGTTGAAGTTTACAACCTCAATACCCAGCTTTTCCATATCGGGAACGACGTTTTCGGTGATCTTCTTTGCAACGCCCTGACGGTCCTGAACCATTTCTTTAAGACCAACAGAACCAACGATCTCACGCATATTACCCTCAAGAACCTGTGTAACGAGCTGAACGAGGTCAGCCTGACGCAGATTGAGAAGTGCCTCGGAAGCGCGCGCCAAGAGCTCAGGGTCAGAGGAAATTTTGATGTTGGCAACACCGTCAACGGTTACGTTGATGAACTCGTTGGTGGGAACAGCTTCACTCGTCTTAACGTCTACCTGCATAACGCGCAGGGAGAGGCGGTCAACACGGGTAAAGGAGGGCATACGCCAGCCTGCTTTACCAATCAGTATCTTCTTTTTGCCAAGACCTGTGATGATGTAGGCGGTATCCGGAGGAGCCTTGAGGTAGCCGCTGATACCGAGAATAGCAGCAAGTGCGAGAACGACGAGAATGGGAATCAAGAAATCCATAGTGTTTTCTCCTTATCAAAAAATAGATTTTTGGGCGATCCGCGGGATCACGTTTATATTGTACCACGCGGTCAAGTGACTGTCAAGGGTATTCTGTCGATGTTTACAAATCGTTTACAATTATTTTTCGGAGTCGGGATCTACACCCATTTGGCGTAACAAATTGTTGCTGAACTCCTCGGCGGTGTTATATCCCATCCGCTTTTGGCGGTTGTTCATAGCGGCAACCTCCAAAATGATGGCAAGGTTACGACCGGGGCGAACAGGGATGGTAATGGAAGGAACCTGCAAACCAAGAATATCGATGGTTTCCTCATCCATGCCGAGGCGGTCGTACATTTTGCCCTCGATCCAGTTTTCAAGCTGAATGACGAGGTTAATTTTTTCGGTCTCCTTAACCGCACCCATACCGAACAGGCGGCGAACGTCCACAACGCCAATGCCGCGCAGCTCTACGTAGTGCTTAATGAGCTCGGGGGCAGAGCCGACCAAGGTCTTATCCGAAACGCGTTTTATCTCAACGGCATCGTCGGCAATGAGGCGGTGACCTCTTTTAATCAACTCAATGGTGGTCTCACTTTTACCGACACCGCTATCACCCAGCAAGAGAATACCTTCGCCGTAAATTTCAACAAGGCATCCGTGGCGCGTGATGCGGGGAGCAAGATAGTTGTTCAAGGCCAAAATCAGGCTTGCCATAATTTCGCTTGTCTTCAGTCTTGTGCGCAAAACCGGAACGCCAACCTTTTTGGCGCGTTCAACCGTATCGTTATCTGTGGGGATATCGGTGGTGTAAATAATGGCAACGGGCTTGGCATCCACAAGCTTTTGCAGCATAACGCGCTTGGTGCTGCGCTCAAGCGAATTGAGATACCGAGTCTCTGCTTTACCGATGAGCTGAATACGCTCGGGTTCAAACACCTCGTAAAATCCTGCAAGGGCAAGACCGGGGCGGTTGACCTCGGGAGAAGCAATTTGAATTTCATCAAAATTATCGGGCTTTACAACAACCTCTAAATGGAAATCCTCTGCGATTTTTGCAAGCGGAATGGTATAAACTTGAGCCATCCTGCATCACTCCTTTCAAAAAGAGATCTTTTCTTTATTGTATCATAAAATAAATCAAAAAGAAATGGTTTTTTTAAAATTCGGGCACTTTTTTATGCATATTCACAAAAAAGACATAAATATTTAGTATAATGTAAAAAAAAGACGGAAGGAACCAGAGAATTTGAACAAGAAATCTTTGCGTGCAACGGCATCTGACCAAGAGGTGAAAAGGGAAACCAAGAACAAACACCTCACCCGTGGCAACGCCGTAAAAGTTCCCGAAAAGCGCGCACTCCAAAAGAATAAAAATCAAAAAAAGAGAGTTTTTCCCCGTTGGGCAAAGTGGGCATTGCTCATTACCGCGATAGTAGCCGTTGTAGCGGGTATTGTCGGTTTGCTTCTTTACGCATTTGTGTTTAGCGAGGATGCTCAAAACAAAAAGGCGGTTGCCAAGTCGGGGGACTATGAAATCCCGTATGAGCAGCTGCGCTTTGTAACGATGACCTACAAAGCCGAGCTGGATGCGCGTTACGGTGACGGCAATGCCGAAAACGGTACCATTTGGGATGACGCTGCCACAGCTGAAAAACATCGCGCCGAGCTTGAAGAGCTGGTTTGGAGAACGCTTTGCGAGGACTATGCCATTTTGCAGGCTTGCGCTGTGCGCGGAATTAGTCGCGACGTTTTTGAGGGAAAAGAAATCAAGAACACCGTTGACCAAATGGTCGATGACGAAATTGCACAATTCGCCTCTAAAAGAGCGTACAAGGATTTTTTGAAAGAGGTATACGCCACCGAAAATATCCTTCGCTTTAAATACGCGCTTGACGAAATGAAGTATTTGCTTCGCGCCGCAATGAAGAAGGATGGCGCATTCCTGACCGAGGAGCAAGCCTTTGAAGAATGGCTTCGCAACGGAAACGGCGCATATGTACAGCATTTTCTGCTTTATCACGAGAGTGATGAAGAAAAGGAAGCCAACCGCGCTATCCTTGAGGATGCGCGCCAAAAGCTCATTTCGGGCGAGTGGGGGCTGGGCGAATGCATCAACAAGGCAAACGATGACCTCTCCAACGTGGCACCGTACTTTATGGTTCGCAACGTGCAAAAGGACGTTTTGGTCGATGCCGCAGTTGCTCTTGAAAACGCAGGTGACGTGAGCGAGGTTATTGAGGTCGAGGGCGCGCTTTATGTGCTGGTTCGTATGGAAGAAGAACCGATTTTGGGAGCGAGCGGAACAATGGAGTCTCCGCTTTCCCTTAAGCTGACACAGCTGCTGTCCGATTATCAGTGGGCTATCGTCGGTGATGCCGTAGAAGCGGCAAAGGCAAGTCTTGCCGTCGAATTGACCGATTACGGCAAGGGCATTGACCTTGTTGCAATGAAGTAATACAACAAAAACAAATTTGAGGGAAAGGAGAGACCGTTATGCAGTTATTCGGCAATCGCTTACACAATAACAACCATCGTCGCGGAGCGCTTTCGCCACTGGCGATTATTCTCATCTGCGTAGGCGCGGCACTTCTCCTTGCCATTATCGTAGGATTGATGCTCAACGTTTGGTTAGACGACGAAGCCTATGAACGCCTGACCAAGGGGGAACCGAAGGAAGAAGAACCTATTGAAACCAACAAGACCTACACGCGCAACGTTCACGCCGATGCTTATGTGTTTGGCGAAGAGGGGGATAGCGTTTGGGAAAGTCTTGCGGAAATTTCGGTGACGCTCAACACTCCCACAGGGCAAATCAATTACACGTCCGAGGTTGCAACCTTCCTTGGCATGCAATCCGTTACAGACCGCGTGCTCTATGACGAGATGGGAGAGGTCAGTATGTTCTCGACCTTTGTCAGCGGCGTATTCTATCCGCAGGCACTCTACAACGAGGGCTCTGATTTGCAGTATGCAGCAGCAGCCAAAGAGTGTGCCTTAATGAGGGAATTCTTGCACGCAGGCGGAAGTGAGATTTTGTTGTGCGGCATTCCGTTTTCTCGCACCGACACAGCATCGATTTTGCGCTACGTCAAGCAGGTAAAGGCAATGGCAGGGAAATCTCCCGTAGGCGTTGCCGTTCCGCTTGCCATTGCACGCACCGAGGGCTCATGGACGCTGCTCGAAAACCTTGCCAAGGAATGTGATTTTCTTGCTATTGACCTCTCCGAAACTGCCTCTGTTGGCGGAGCGGAGAAGATTTTAACCGATGCGCGTTACTACATCCAACAATATGATATGCGCGTATTGCTCAGCGAAGAGCAGGAAGAATTGATTTTTGCCGCGTTTGTCTATCCCGACGTGCAAATCATCACCCATTATGCCCCTGCGTTGCCGCCTACACCCGACCAACCGATTCAGTAAAAAAGAATTTGCAAAGGGGCTGCGTCATTTAGATGCAGAACGCGACTAAAAAGCCATATAAAATGGAGAAATCCGCCGAATTTTTCTTCGGCGGATTTCCTTATATGGAGATATGTTTGAATTTAACATATTTGGGGTTGTTTTATTCAATTGGCTTTTGTTCTGCGCTGAATGAAACAATCCATTTACTTCAATTCCTTGGGGGTTCTGGGGTAGAGGAGAACGTCACGGATGTTGGAAACACCGGTAACGTACATAACCAAACGGTCAAAGCCGATGCCAAATCCGCTGTGGGGAACAGAACCGTACTTTCTCAAATCGAGGTATTGAGAATAAGCAGAAACATCCATTCCGCGTGCTTCCATAGCGGCTACGAGCTTGTCGTAGTTGGCTTCTCTTTCGCTGCATCCTACAAGTTCGCCAATGCCGGGAACAAGCAGGTCGGTAGCTGCAACGGTCTTGCCGTCGTCGTTCTGCTTCATATAGAAGGACTTGATATCCTTGGGATAGTTGATAACGAATACGGGCTTTTTGAAGATTTGCTCGGTGAGCCAACGCTCGTGCTCGCTTTGGAGTTCAGCACCCCATTCGGGAGCGAATGCAAAGTTTGCGCCCTCTGCCTTTTTGAGCAGCTCGATAGCGTCGGTGTACTCAAGAACTTGGAAATCAGAATTGGTCAAAAGCTCGAGCTTTTGGCGCAGTCCTTTTTCAAAGAACTTCTCAAAGAAGTCGATTTCAGAGGAGCAGTTCTCAAGAACGTAGCCAACGATGAACTTGATATATTCTTCAATAATTTCAATAATATCAGGCAGCTCTGCAAAAGCGACCTCGGGCTCAACCTGCCAAAACTCGGATACGTGACGGGAAGTGTTGGAGTTCTCCGCACGGAAAACGGGACCGAATGTGTAAATCTTGCCCAGTGCCATAGCGGCAACCTCGCCCTCAAGCTGACCGGAAACGGTGAGGAATGCTTGCTTGCCGAAGAAATCCTCTGCAAAGTATTCCTCTGCGGTCTTGGCGGTTGCGTTCCAAGGTTGGGTGGTAACGCGGAATACCTCGCCGCCGCCCTCGCAGTCGTTGCCTGTAATCAGAGGCGTGTGAACGTAGGTATAGCCGTTGCTTTGGAAGTAGAGGTGAGAAGCCGCAGCCAAAGCAGAACGAACGCGTTGAACGTTCATAATGGTGTTGGTTCTAACACGCAGGTGAGGCATCGTGCGCAAAAATTCAAGGCTGTGACGCTTCTTTTGCAAAGGATAATCTGCAGGGCAGTCGCCGAGAATTTCGTAAGATGCCATTTGCATCTCGCACTTGTTCATTTCGGATGCAACGATAACACCGGTCACCTTTACGCCGCAACCGATTACAAAAGCGGTATTTACCTTTATATCCATATTCTCCTTATCGATAACCAACTGCAGGTTAGCGGTGCAGGAGCCGTCATTGATTTCAACAAACGAAACGTTTTTCGAGTCGCGGGTGGTTCTAACCCAACCGCACACGTCAATGGTTTTTCCAACGTATTCATCCACGTTTGCAAATATTTTCTTAATATCAACGTGTTTCATTCTAAAATTCCTTTCACACAGAGGATTGGAGAAAAATTCTTCCTTCATTCTATAAATTGTACCACATTTTTTGATGGTTGTCAATAGGGGAGAGGGGAAAAGTAAAAGAGAAAAAGAAAACGAAATAATAAATGGTTTAATGTAAACAAAGCCACTGTATGTCATTCTGAGCGGAGAAAATCGCGGAGCGGTTTTCTTCGCTCGGAATGACAGGATGGTTGATTATGCGTTTATACACGTTAGTGGCGGACGTCCTCGACGCCCCACACCAACGCCAAACAACTCTCTTAAAAATCAGGGTCTCGGTGGTGCCTGATTTTTTGCGGCAGCCAAAGCAAGCCATTGGCTTGCGTCGACCGTCTATCCGCGCACTGAAATTTTCATTTGGATATTTGTTGTGCGAGTGTTCTTTGAAAGGGGAGAGGTGTGGAGAGGGGGAAACTTTCTTTCAAGAAAGTTTCCCCCTCTCCACAAATCATCCTGTTCTATCTCGCCAATACGGGCATATTGGCAAGCATATTCTCCAAAAAGATGCCGTATCCGGTTGTGGGGTCGTTGATGAGGACGTGGGTGACGGCGCCAACGAGCTTGCCGTCTTGAATGATGGGGGAGCCGGACATTCCCTGCACAATTCCGCCCGTGAGGGAGAGCAGGTCGGGGTCGGTCACGGTGACGGTAAAGCATTTAGAGCCCTTGGCATCGCGCTTGATGTTCGAGATGCGAATGTCATATTTTTGTATCTCCCCTGCTGTGGGAGTGCAAAGAATATAGGCGTCGCCCTCGTGAATATCATCGCGAAGCCCTACGGGCATTGGCTCACAAGAGACCTCGGGAGCATCGGAGAACACACCCCAAACACCGCAGTTTGAGTTGCCGAGGAGCGCTCCCGAGCGTCCGGGGTTAAAGTGCCCCTTGAGCTCTCCGGGGGCTCCCGCCGCACCCTTGACAACGGATGAGATGGTCACGTCGGATACCGCGCCTTTTCGCATCTGGACGAGTGCTCCTGTGTCGGCATCGCAAATGCCGTGTCCAAGCCCCGCAAATGCGCCGCTATCGGGGAAGAGGAAGGTTACAGTACCAATTCCCGCGCCGCTGTCACGCACCCAAATACCGGTCTTATAACGCCCCTCTGCAGGAGAGAGGACAGGGGTGAGAGTGGTTTCAAACTCTTTGCCGGCGCGGCGGCAGGTGAGCTGCAAGGGCTTGCCCTGTGATGCTTCAATGCG
Source organism: Eubacteriales bacterium (assembly GCA_045542155.1). Taxonomy (GTDB): domain Bacteria; phylum Bacillota; class Clostridia; order Oscillospirales; family CAG-272; genus UMGS1865. The sequence goes on along the minus strand of JAZQKM010000224.1, from coordinate 7,157 downwards.
CTCTGTCATATCGGCTGCGCCCGAGAGGGGTTCGCCATTGATTTTGAGGATAACGTCCTTTGCACGCAATCCTGCTTTTTCGGCAGGGTTCACACTTCCTTTGCCCGTGTCAATATCGCAAAAGCCGACAACCATTACGCCGTCGGTATAAAATTTTACGCCAAAAGGCATTCCGCCGGGGTAGAGCATCAGGTCGCGCAGTTCCTCGGTGTCAGCCGTAAGCACCGTTGTGTAGGTGGCGGCACCCCGCAGAGTGGCGGTGCAGGGCAGAGAGGGCGACGCGGGACCGACGTCAATACCCGGGCAATGGCTCATAGCAAAAACAAACTCCTTTTTGGGTTGCTCTGCCGAAGGTGTCACAATCCCGATGGGAATGATAGACAGCATCAGCAAAAGGCAGCACAAAAGCTTCCAAATTCTTCTTTTCATTTCATAAACCTTTCCTATATATAGGCGCGAGGGAGCGCCGCGTATTTTTGGTACGCAATGGGCGCAGGTTGAGAGCCGATAAGCGATTTTGCGCCCACCGACGAATGACACCTTGTCCGTTTGCTGATACTAATGTGTGCCGCGCGCCTCGGTTTCATAAGTAACAATGATAACCATTCCAACCTTTTGCGCGTGTCGAAAAATTGCGCATTTTGAAGATAACGCGCAACGTATTGAAAAAAGAAAAGAAGAAACAAAAGCTTTTTGCAAATGTGAGAATATTTTACCCGACAAAGAAAAAAACATACTTTTTATCCGTCAATTTTACAACTTTTGTTTATTAAAAAAGAAAAGGGCTTGACAAGCTCTTGTTTTTGTGGTATAATTTGAGAACTGTTCTCAATTTAAGGAGAAAACGATGGAAAAAAAGAGATATAAGACAGCGGGCAGGGAAGCGCTCCTCAGCTTTTTCAGACGCAATCCCGACCGCCAATTTACGGTTGATGAACTCTACCAAGAAGTGAACGCGGAAGCCCCCACCGGCAAAAGCAGCCTTTACCGCCATCTGAGTGAGCTTTGCAACGTAGAGGTCCTTCGCAAATTCCATGGAACCGAAAAACGTGGAACGCTTTATCAATACATCGGTGCAGAGTGCGACTGCAAGGACCACTTTCACCAAAAGTGCACCGTTTGCGGACGTGTGAGCCACCTCGATTGCTTTGCAAGCGCCGATTTTGCAGAGCACATCCTAAAGGAACACGGATTTATGATTAACTGCGGAATTTCCGTCCTATACGGTGTTTGTTCTGCTTGTATGCGCAAAGGAGAAGAGAGCCATGCATGAGTTTTTACATCTTTTGGGACACGGCATCCTGCATACGCTCATCGACACCGCAAAGGTCGTTCCGTTTTTGTTCTTGACCTATCTTTTGATGGAATTTTTGGAACACAAAGCGGGCGGTGCTCCCGAGCGCTGGTTGCGCGGCTCGGGTAAGATTGGGCCCCTTGTCGGCGGCGCGCTCGGCGTTCTTCCGCAATGCGGATTTTCGGCAGCGGCAACCGGATTTTACACGGGACGTATGATTACCACGGGAACGCTCATCGCGGTCTATCTTTCCACGTCCGACGAAATGCTTCCTGTTTTAATTTCGAGCGGTGCGCCCTTTTCTACCGTTTTCAAGCTGTTGGCCACAAAGCTGGTTATCGGCATTGCGGCAGGCTTTGCCATCGATGGCATCGCGCGTTTGCTCCGCCGCGGAAAAGCGGGCGGGCAAGAGCCGCAAATTGAAGAGCTTTGCGAGCGCGAGAACTGCGATTGCGGTGACCGTTTTGTGCTTTCTGCACTCAAGCATACGGCATATATTACCGTTTTTCTTTTGCTCTTTACCTTTGTGCTCAACATTGGCATTGAGCTTGTAGGAGAAGGGAACATCAAGAGCGTTGTGCTCGACCGCCCGGTGCTGGGCAGTTTGTTGGCGGCATTGGTAGGGCTCATTCCCAACTGTGCTTCGTCGGTGGCACTTACATCGCTCTTTGTCGACGGTGTTATCAGCAGCGGTGCATTGCTTTCGGGCTTGATGGTCAATGCGGGCATCGGACTTGCCATTCTCTTTCGCAATAACCGCCCCGTAAAGGATTCTTTGCGCGTGGTCGGCATCCTTTTTGGCATTTCCGTTGTTTGCGGAATTCTTATCGATGTAACAACGCTTGGCGCGTGGATAGCGAAATAAGAAATAAACAAAAAAGAGCAACCCTTGGCAGGTTGCTCTTTTTGTATGCTCCGATCAATTCTTCGGACGGGAAATGTTGACCGGATTGTTGAGAGTGATTTCGATTTTGTTGGATTGACTGAAGCGAGCGTCGTGATAGGAGCTGCCCATGTTCTTGGAGAGCGCTTCCATATTGACGGTCTCTTCGCCATACAGACCGGTTTCGCGAATGCGGCGTTGCTCTTCGGTTTCGGGAATACCAAAGATTTTTGCATGCAGCTTCTTTGCTCTCTTTCTGAAGTATCTGCTGAGTCTGTCGGGGTTCTTTCTTTCATCGGGGTTACCGATGTTGCGCGTGTCACGCATAAAGATAACCATATCGTCATATTCAGAAACCTTGAGCTTGTAACGAATAATACCCTTGTTCTGCTTGGTGAGCAGGGTGTAGAGAACGATGCGATAGTCGCCGTCTACTCTAATGGGGTTGATAGGAGTTTCCAAAACGAGCTGCTTGTTGTAGTAGGGGAACTCTTTTCTAATAACGATCTTGAGGGAGTGCAGGCCGGGCTCTACGCGGAAGCAAGAGAACTCGCTATCCAAATCAACCGCACCGACTTCCATACCGTCGATGTAAACAACTGCATTATCAACCGAGCCCTTGAATACTCTTGCTTCGGGAGGACCAACCTTGTCGGCGTCAAAGTATTCGTATTCATCGTCGTCCTCGGGCTCGCCGTCCATAACGTCCTCGTATTCAACGAGAGTTTCGAAGATGGAGCGAACGGAAACAACGATTTGGTTCTCGAGCACGTTGTCAATTTTTTCTCTCTTGAGGTTGTCAAGCTTGATGTCAACGTGGTCAGCCTTGGTTGCGTATTTCTTATACTTCGCTCTGCAAACGAAGCTGAAGATGATGAAAAGAATGCCGAATGCGGCAAACAAAATCAAGCCGTTAATTGCACAGTTTATCGTATCGGTAAAGATGTAAGCGGGTTCGCCGAAAAAGTCAAAGGAGAAGAAGAGCTCTTCGCCAATAGGACCTGCGGCACTTGCAGCTGCCCACAAATAGACGCCGTAAGCGATAAAGCCAATCAGTGCTACCCAAGCCAAGAAGCCGGTAAAGCGACGTACGCGCTCCCAACCCTTCCAAGCCTTCAAAACCTTTTTCTTGTGGTAAACCGTTTGCAAATAATCATCCTTGAGCGCTTGAACCTTATCCTGTTCGCGCGGAGAAAGCTTTTGCGCCTTGGCATACGTTTTCTTTGCCATAAGATTTGTCCTCATTTCTAAATTTCTAAAATCATTTCGCGCCGAAAAGACGCGATAAACATCCACACTAATTATTATAAATATATTTTGTGCTTTTGTCAAGAGGATTTTATAAAAGTATAGATAAAAAAACGAAAAACTTTTAAAAAACTTATCAAACAAACAAAAAGGCTGACGCAAATACCCCAAAGTACGGGCGTCAGCCTTCGTTTTTTAGTCCTCGATCTTGTCAAAGGTTTCGCGAGCGCGAAACAGCAGCGAAATGCACCAAACGCCTGCAAGACCTACAACGGTGTAGATAATGCGAGAGAGCAGCGAGGATTGTCCGCCGCAGATCCATGCAACGATGTCGAATTGAAACAGTCCGATGCTGCCCCAGTTGAGAGCACCAACGATGGTCAAAATCAGAGAAATGCGATCCAATATCATCATTTTGTCTCCTTTGCGTATTGCGGAATTATGTCAACACGGTTTGTGCAACATTTTTTGAAATTCCGACTGCTTGTAGTATGTGCTGTTGTCAAATTGTTATGCACGCCACCGAAAAAAAGAAATTTTGTGCAAAAAAACGCACATTTGTTGACAAATGTATGCAATTAAGATATAATTAAACAAAAGACAAACACACACATTCGTTGTCCTCAACTTTCTTAACGGGCAGGGTCTCGGTGGCGCCTGACCGTTTGCGAGAGCAAAAGCGAGCATTCTGCTCGCGTCGACCGTCTGTATGTGAACTGACAAATTTATTTTTGATATATGTGCGAGAGTTTTTGAAGGGGTGTGGGGAAACTTTTCTCAAAAAGTTCCCCCACAAAAAAGTCAAAAGGAGGTGCAATAATGGTCATCACACGAAACTCACCCGTAACGGTGCTCGCGGGCGTTGGCAAAACGAGAGCGGAATATTATGCAAAAATCGGCATTTTGACGCTGGGCGACCTTTTGTTGCACTACCCGAGAGCGTACGAAAACCGCGGAGACGTGGTGCTCCTATGCGACGCGCGAGAGAACGGCAAGAGCTCGATGATACTCACGGTTGCAAGCGATGCAAAGGTCGTGCGCTTGCGCTCGCACAAATCCTTTTTAAAGTTCCGCGCGTTTGACGAGAGCGGTTCTTGCGAAATCACCTATTTCAATCAGGATTACCTCAAATCGCAGTTCCGTGTGGGAACGGTCTTTCGCTTTTTCGGCAAGGTGGAGCGCATCGGCAAGAGATACGTGATGTCCTCTCCCGTGGCAGAGCCTTGGGCGCCTTCGGCAGAATTGCCGTCCCTGTGCGCTGTTTATCGCATGACTGAAGGGCTTAGCCCCAAGCAGATAGCAAAGGACGTTGCGGCGGCAATCGAGCTGCTCGCGGCAAGCATCGAGGACCCGTTACCCGCAGACGTGGTGCAAAAACGCGGTCTTTGCACGCTTTCCTATGCTCTGCGCAATATCCATCAACCCCAAACACCCGAGGCGCTTATGATTGCGCGCCGCCGTTTGGTATACGATGAATTTTTCTGCTTTTCTCTTGGTGCGGCAATGTCGCAGAGAAGAGAAAAGTCTATGAACGCCCCCACGTGTCCCAACGGGGATATCTCTCGCCTGCTTGCAACGCTTCCGTATGAGCTGACAGGTGCGCAAAAGCGCACGATAGACGAAATTGCGCGTGATATGGCAACCAACACGCCAATGGGCAGAATCGTGGTTGGCGACGTTGGATGCGGCAAGACGGTTTGCGCCGCCGCCGCAATGCTGATTGCTACTCAAAACGGCAGGCAAGCGGCACTCATGGCACCTACCGAAATTTTGGCGCGCCAACACTACGCCGACCTCGCCCCCGTATTTGAGGGAATGGGCATCTCCTGCGCGCTCCTTGTGGGCGCGACGACCGCGGCGCAAAAGAAGCGCATCAAGGCAGCACTTTCGAGCGAGGACGAGGACAAAAGATTGCAGGTCGTCATTGGTACGCACGCGCTTCTTTCCGACGGTGTGGAGTTTGCCGCTCCCGGACTTGTCGTCACCGACGAACAGCACCGTTTCGGCGCACGTCAGCGTGCACGTCTTGCCGAAAAGAACACAAACGCACATCTTTTGGTTATGAGTGCTACCCCCATTCCGCGCTCACTCGCGCTTGTTTTGTATGGGGAGCTCGATATTTCCCGCATTGACGAAATGCCCGCAGGCAGACAGAGAGTGGATACCTTTGTGGTAGACGAGACCTACCGTCCGCGACTCAATGCGTTCATTCAAAAGCAGGTCGACGAGGGCGGACAGGTTTACGTCGTTTGCCCCGCAGTCGAAGAACAGGAAAAAGAACCCGAAGAGGTCACGCTCTGCGACCTCGACGAAATCTTCCTCGCGCGCGAGGAAAAGCCACCCCTCAAAGCGGCGGTCACCTTTGCCGAGGAGCTCCAAAAGGCACTTCCCGAGGTGCATGTAGCCTTTTTGCACGGGCGTATGAAAAGCAAAGAAAAGGATGCCGTTATGCAAGAGTTTGCCGAGGGCAACATCGACGTGCTTGTTTCCACAACCGTTATTGAGGTTGGCGTCAACGTGCCCAATGCCGCATTGATGATTGTCGAAAACGCTGAACGCTTCGGGCTTTCGCAGCTGCATCAGCTTCGCGGGCGGGTCGGGCGCGGCAACGAGAAAAGTTATTGTTTCCTTTTGATGGGGGCTGAAACCGAAAGCGCGAAAGAACGGCTTTTGACCTTAAAAAATAATACCGATGGCTTTAAGATCGCGGAAAAGGATCTTGAAATGCGCGGCAGCGGGGATTTCTTCGGCACGCGGCAATCGGGAAAGATGCTGAACGATATTAAGAATTTGCGCTATTCCACGCAGGTGATTTTCCTTGCGAAAAAATTGACTGACGAAGCCTTTGACGGTAGGTTCGAGATCGACGAGCTGCGCGACGCCGCGATCCGCAAATACGACGCTTTGAAAGACGTTGTTTTGAACTGAGCGAGTGTGCGGCGGGTATGAACGCTCCTGCGGGAAAGGCTTGAAAAAAATGCGTAAAAATTTTTCTTTTCACTATTGACGAAAGGGAAAAAGTGTTGTATAATTAAATTGACCGAAGCTTGATAAGTAGCTTCAATACGTAATAGGGGGATAAACCTGATGGCAGCAAAAAAGACAGAAATAAGTGTAAACGTAAATGAATTTGTATTCGACGAAAACGGGTTGATCCCCGTAATCGCGCAGGATTACGAGAGTGGCGAAGTCCTGCTGCTTGCGTCTATGAACAAGGAAGCGGCAGAAAAAACCTTTGAAACGGGCTTTGCACATTACTTAAAGGACGATAAGGTCGTTAAATTCGGCGGTAACGCGAATACCCAAAAGGTCATGGCGGCGTTCTTGACCGCAGACGGAAAATCGCTTTTGATTAAAGTGGCGCAAAAAGGCGTTGCGTGTCCTGAAAATAAGACTTATTCCGCTTATGCAAAACAGATCGTCGGCGCATACAACAATATCGGCGCGGAAATGTTCGGCAGATTGCAACGCATGATCGAAGGATGCATCAAAGAACCCGAAGAAGGCTCTTATACCAATTACTTATTGATTCGCGGGATTGATAAAATCGCCAAAAAAGTGGGCGAAGAAGCGGTCGAGCTGGTAATCGCGGCGAAAAACGACGATAAGGAAGAGGTCATCGACGAGGCGGCGGATTTCCTCTATCACATGATGGTATTGCTTGCGGCAAAGGGCGTCAACATTTCGGAAGTATGCGCCGAGCTGTGCAAGCGTAACCGTTGATCGAAAAGG
>JAZQKM010000223.1:0-2219 GCA_045542155.1 Eubacteriales bacterium | reverse complement strand
CAAATACTATCGCATTACGCCTGCGGGAATTATGCGATTGAATGCATTTGCCGAGGAGTGGAAGGAAATGATGCACATTTACCAATTTGTAACAGGAGGAAAACAAAGATGACAAAAACAGAATTTCTCGCACTTCTGCGCCGGAAACTGAATCAACTGCCGCCGCGTGACGTAGAGCAAACCCTGGAATATTACAACGAAATGATAGATGACTACATCGAGAGCGGATACTCTCCCGAAGCGGCAGTTGCCAAAATGGGGAGGGTAGACGATATTGCAATGCAAATTCTTGCAGGTGCCCAAAACCCTGCTTTTGGGACATACGGTATGCAAAAACCGAAGAAAAATGCGCTCACGGTATGGCTTTTGATACTTGGCTTCCCATTGTGGTTCCCACTTTTGATTACGGCATTTTCAATTATTCTTACGCTTGCCATTGTTATTGGCACACTTGCTATGGTGGTTCCGTGGTCGCTCGTTGTTTCTTTTGGTGCATCAGCGCTCGGGCTACTTTTTGCAACCGCCATTGTTCTGATAGGGGAGGGAATTGCCGCGGCGTTTCTTACGCTTGGAACTGCACTTGTGCTTGCTGCACTTTGCATTTTCTCTTTGTGGGCAGCACTTCGCCTCACAACACTCGGTGCCAAGGGAATTGCCGCTATGTTCAGCGGTTCTTGGAAATTGATTTTTGGAAGGAGATAAGGAATGAAAACAGCATTGATCATAGCACTGATCCTTTTGGTTGTCGGTGTCGTAATTATTGGGGCGGGATGGATGCTTTTGCAAAAGTTCCCCATTGAAAATAACACACTTAAGGATGCGACTTATCCCTATGAGATGGATGAGTTGCCGCAACAAATCAAAATCGCAACACTTGATAGCCGCGTACAAATTCTGCCCATTGAAGGTGACGAATGGCGCGTAGAGTGTAAAGAGACAGAAAGTAACCCTCACACAGTTGAGCTCATTGACGGTGTACTGACTGTTAAGCAGGAGGGGAATGTTCGTAAATGGTACGAATACATTGGTGTTTTTAACGCTTTCCAAAGCCCGAGTGTAACCGTTTATCTGCCTGTGCAAACATACGAATCACTCGAAATTCGCTCCATGTCCGGCAGTGTTAAGGTTGCAGGGGGATACACCTTCTCAAATGCAATCCTGAACAACGTAAGCGGTTCTATCTCCTGTGCTTCCGATGTAGCGGGTGTTATGGAGATTACAAACACGAGCGGCAGCATTACTGTCAGCGGCAGTGTCAGCGGCAATTTGACCGCTGAAAATACCAGCGGCAGTATTTCCGTTGTTGGTGGCGTAAACGGCGAGCTGAACGTTAAAAGCGGCAGCGGTAGCATTGATGTCAAGAATGCAAGACCTATCAGCGCAAACATCAAAAACATATCGGGCAGCATCGATTTGTATAACGTTGTATGCATCGGAACCTGCAAGGTCGATAACGTAAGCGGTTCCATCGAGCTTGAACGTTGCGACGCGGTCTCCTTTGACCTTGAAACCACAAGCGGAGGCATTCGCGGTAGTATTTTGAGTGCTAAGGTTTTTGACTGTCATTCCACAAGCGGTAGCGTGCGCGTTCCCACAAACGGCGAGGGCGGTACCTTCAAGGCACAAAGCACCTCAGGTGGCATCAAAATTACGATTGCCGAATAAAATAAAAACGCTTATGCTCTGCAAATTGCAAAGTATAAGCGTTTTTGCATATTTGTTTTAAGAAAACATTGACAAACGATCCTCAAAATGATATAATGGTCTTACCAAAGGAGGTATTGATATGGCTATTGGATTGACAAAAGAGGCTTTGGAATATTACATTTTGACTTGCTTGAGCATCGAAGATATGTACGGAGCCCAAATTTTGGAAACCGTTTCTTCCGCTGTTAGCATCAAAAGCACTTCGCTTTATGAGCTTTTAGATACGCTCGAAGAAGAGGGAAAGATCACAAAGATACCTACCGTTGTAGACGGTGTTTCGTGTAATCTTTGCAGTATTACAGCTCTGGGGCAGAATTATTTGAATGCCTTTTTGAAAGCGAGATAATGTAATATCAATAAACGCTTATGCATTGCGAGTGGCTTTGCATAAGCGTTTTTTATTGTATAACGAAAACCACCAGCAGTGCTGGTGGTTCCAAAAGGCTTTAGCTTTGCCTAAATTATTTATCCGAGCGAAGCGAGGACCCGAATAGCCTTCTCCTGAGGGAGAA
>JAZQKM010000222.1:0-4411 GCA_045542155.1 Eubacteriales bacterium | reverse complement strand
CAGCTTTTCGCTCTTACCCTCAATGCCGATGCTTTCAAGATTGTGGAAAGCGTTGTACGCAAGCGCATACTTCATTCCGTCGCCGCGAACGATCTCGGTCATGTTGTCAAAGGCGTCGTAAGCGTAGGAAACGTGTGCGATCTCGGCACCGTCGGCGTTTTTGCTCGTTACCTTAGTGGTTCTGCCGGAGTCGTCATACTCGTAGGCAGTCTTGTTGCCAAGTCGGTCGGTTACTTCCTCGTTGCGGGAGGTATCGCCGTTGACGGTGTATAGGGTTTCGTTGCCTCTGGCATCCGTTTCGGCAAGCAGCTCGTTGCCGTTCGCGCTAAACTCGAAGGCACGGTAGATGGTACCAAACTCGCCGTCCGTGTAGGTGGTCTCGGTCAGAGTATTACCGAACGCATCAAGCACCTCAGCGAAGCCTTCGGGCTTGGTCGCATCGACGGAACCGGTCGTATCGGTATCCTCGTGATTGGTGCCTTCCTCGGCTTCTACGACAAAGTCGTTGGCGCTTAAACCGGTTTCAATGCTGTTTCTCACAAGCTGGATGTCATCAAAGTATGCAGGCCCATAGTTGTAATCATAGTCGCAGCAAATACGGATAAAGCTCACGCACTTATACTTTTCTTTGGAGAAGCGGACGGATGCAAACTGCCATTCCTCGGTCGAGGGCGAGAAATCAGCCGTGTGGGTTTCGGTCGTATCGTCTTCGTAGCGAATAACTGCCCGGAGTCGGAAGGTGGGAACATAAGAGCCGTTTCTCTCGTGCATAGGGAGACCGTAGCCCTTTGCCCAGCCGGAGAGTGTGAAGGTCTCTCTTACGGAAGCGTCGTGAATCGGGAAGATGGTCTGTGTGCAACTTCGTTCTCCATTCACCTCGCCCCACAGAACCATGGCGTTGTTCAGATTAAATCTCATAATGTTAGATACGAAACAGGATGCGGGTGCATTTTTTGTCCAGTACAAGGATCCCATCTCAAAATTGCCGTTTTGTAACATATTATAGTCGTTTGCAAACGGATTGTTTTCGAGCTGAGGAGCACATACGTGCACAAGTCCGTCGCCGTCAAGGACAAACTCAACCTTCACCGATTGTGCATGCTCGATCTTGAAGGGTGCAATCAGCCTGATGTACTCCGAATTGGTGTTTACAAGCTTCTCACTGACAGCAAGCACGGCCCCACCCAAGGTGGATACCCTGATAAATACACCGGGGTTTTTGCCGATGAATTTGCGCGCGACCTTTGCATAAGCCGAGAATGTATATTCACCGACGTCAAGACGGATGGTGGTTTGCGATACGGTGCCGTTTGTTGCGGTGGAATCGGTAGCATCAATAACCATTCCGCATTTTCTGGAGTTATCGTAGAGATAATTGGGATACATTTGGATACAGCAATCGTTTTCAACATTCCAGTATTCCGCAGAACAAAATGCGAACGTATGGTTATAAAGCAGGTTGGTATTATTAGGGATAATACTTGCACCGCCGTTCGAAGAATAGGGGTGGATACCGCTTACCTCGCCGTCAATACCGGTGTTTCCGGTATCCTCGGAATATACGTAATCGCTGATGATATTGCCGTCATCGTCGAAGGTGTAAACCGTCTTTACAACGTTACCGCCATCGCAATCATCTTCAAGCTCTGTGGTCGTTACGACTGTTCTTTTGGATGCCATGGAGTAAGAATAGGTAGATTTCGCACCCTGAACGAACGTGCCGTTTTTAACGCCGTATTCGGTTACGGAGGCTACTTTATATCCATCGAACACATAATTGGTTCTATAAACACTATTGCCCTTCGCATCCCTAATCGTTACGGAAGTAGGCTTACCGGACGAATATCCAATAACGGCCTTGGTGCCGTCAGGGTACGTTACAGTGGCGAGATAGCTCCCGGAGTAAGTATATCGAACCGAAGTGCCGTCAGGGGCAACGATAGAGATAAGGTTGTTTCCGGAATAATTGAACCCAAAGGCTCTGCCGGCTCCGTCTACAACAGAGGTGATTCTGTTGGCAGTGTAATGGATCTTGCTGGTGTTTCCGTGGCTATCCTTGATTTGAATGAGCCGTCCGGCGGCGTCAAAGCTTCTTTTTTCATCGCCTACGGTAAGGATAAAGCTGCAAGAATCATACGACATATCGCCGTCCTTGTTCTTGTATGTACAGTCATCTGTGGGTGTGAGAATGGTTTCTGCTCCGGTTTCATCGGTATAGATATACTCGGAACCCACCATACAGATGCTTTGCATCACGTTAAGCTTAAAGCCATATCCGACGTTCATTGCGCTGTAATCAGCAACGTAAAGCTTAATTCCCGAATTGTACGTGTATTTGTAGGAGCCGAGAACGCTGTTATAAAGATGCTTGATGGTTACAGGCATTCTGTTTCCTGCCCAGGCAAAGTCGGTTGAATCAAACGTAAGGTTACCGTATTGCAGATCAATAGCGGCTTGTCCAAACTTTCCAAGAGAGTGAGTGTGAGATCGATAAGATGTATTTACCGCATAGTTTGGCTCATAGGTAATTACAAGCTCGGGCTGATATTCAGATGTTGCACCGTACAAAACAACGTGTTCGTTGGAATTTAGTGATTCATTGATGAGCTTCAAAACAAACTTGTTACCATATGCATCACCCTTGTGGAGACGATCTATAAGGGTCGTGATATCGAAGGTATAGCAAAGGTTTGAACCGCTAACGTTCATAGCGTCGTAGTCAATAAGGCTTCCTTCGATGCTCGGCTCATAATAAGAGCCATCATAGAAATACCCATTGACATGGTAAAGACCGAGCTGCGCGTTTGCCGAAGTCGCAGAGCCTCTTTTTCTATATACCTTAAGCTCTGCCTTTTTAATTCTTGCACCAAGCGAAAGAGAGGGAGAACAAAAGTTAAGGTACATTCTATGACGGGAATACGTGTATGAGGATGGCTCAGACGTAGTGCTTCCGGGAGAATATTTGTCAGTAGCGATGCACCTCACCTTGTAGGAACCGATGTTAGAACCATAGGCTTTGACTCTAAGATAGTAGGTCTTGCCATAGGTAAGCGTTGCAGAAATAGCAAAGTTGCGTGCGTTGCTATCGTCATTGTATCCGATCTGATTTCCGCTTGCATCATAAAGATACCCCATAGTATCAAGCGAGCCGCTTGTATAGAAGGTGTAGTTGCCCGTAGAGTTGCCGTTGTGTGCTTCGTCAATATTGGCTACGAACTTATACCACACGAGGGATCCTGCGCTTGGAATTCTTCCAAGAGTCCACCTGTTATAGGTAAGATCAAGCGCATCCTTCATGGAGTTGTTGCTGATTCCGGTGCAGTCCATCTCTTCCAAACAGGTGTTGTCGCAGCTTCCGGTTGCAACGACGCCTACGGTGTGTTCTGCGGCCCTGTACAGATAGTTGTTGCTGCTCCAGCTGTAAGTAGCCCAAAGGTCAGCATTTGTAACCTTGATCTGCGGATCGATGGTAACGGGGAAGACGCGCTCCTCGGCATCCATCCATGCGCGGTCGGCCGTAACGGTCAGGGTATAGAGACCGTCCGCATTCTTGATCAGCGCATACGAGAGCGCAAACGAGCGCGCGCCGCCCGCATCCGTCATAAAGGGTGCGGGAATGTGGAAGATCTCCGTTTCGTTCTCGGTAAGGAAGGAGATGCGGTCGGCGTTCTCCGAAAGCAAAGCGCGAAGCCCTTCACACCGAAGCAGGAATGCGTAATCGTAGCTTGCCGCAGGCTTCTTCACAAGGATGTTTTCCTTGACACCGTCATCATTCACGGTGTATTCGTAGTCCGTGCCGTCCTTCACCCGCTTAAAAACAAGCGCATTTTCTTGGCGCACAGGGAGCGTTCCGTGGGGATGGGGACGCTTTTTCTTCTTGGCGGAAACGGTAACGCGATAGCTACCCTGTTCCACCGAGAAAAGCTCGTCGTTTTCCTCATCATGGCTGAAACGCGCGGTAAATCCGGGACGCCGCTGACGGTAGTGCTTGCCATCCTCTTCCCGGATGGGGCTATCGTCGATCTCGGAGGAATCATACTGCGACGGCGCGGTCGTATATACCGCTTCAAGCGTTCCGTCGCTCATGCGATAGACGCGGCGGTTCTTCTCCTTGAGGGCGGCGATTTCGCCAACACGAGAAGGCTTTGCCCTTCGTGCAGGCTTGGGCTCTGCGGCATCCTTGGGCAACTCGGACACCTCAGGCACCTCAGACACCGCAGGTGTGTCTGCCGCCATATCGACGGCGGGAGGAGAGGCGAGGGTAAGCTCCTCGTCCTCTTCGTCAAAAACGTTTAAAATGTTAAGTCTCATAATAATTTTCCTTTCTTTTTTTTGAAAAATGTTTTTTGTTTTTTTGCAGCTGCAAAAGCAGTATAAACCCAAGTCGGAGGCCAAGCGGTCTTAGGAAGAC
>JAZQKM010000221.1:0-6706 GCA_045542155.1 Eubacteriales bacterium | reverse complement strand
CTTATCAAAAACTTTGAAAAAATCAGAGCGTATATGCGTGATTTCTACGTCTACGGCTTCAAGAGCCGTGACGATTATCAAACCAAGAGTGCGCGTTCTTATGATGACGAGCGTCGTCGCCTTGAAAGCTGGCTTGGCGATTATATGAGCTTCGTTCGCACTCCCGATGGTAAGAATGTTTTTATCTCTATTGACAGCCGCACAATCAGGCATAACCCTCTCTATAACGCTTGGAAAGCAAAGAGTTTTACCGACGGCGATGTAACCTTACACTTTATCATTTTTGATATTCTTTACCAACCATCGGTGAAACGAACAATTTCCGAAATACTTGGGGAGATCGACAAAAAATATTTATCGGGATTTGAAAGCCCTATGATGTTTGACGAGTCTACCGTTCGCAAAAAAATGAAGGAATACTGCGAAGCCGGCATCATTGTTTCAGAAAAAGAAGGACGGAAGGTATATTATCGCAGAACAGAAAGTGCTGACATTTCCGACCTTAACGATGTTCTTCACTATTTCTCTGAGGTTGCTCCCTGCGGTGTAATCGGTTCGTTTATACTCGACAAAGAGGAATCCGACACGGATGCATTTACCTTCAAGCATCATTACATAACCGGAGCGATCGACAGCGGCGTTTTAGCGGCACTTTTTACAGCGATGAGGGAAAAGCGTGCCGTAACGATATCGAATATGAGCCGTCGCAGAGATCCGCCAAGCCGAAACCGTATCGTTCCTCTTCGTGTCTTTATCAGCGTGCAAAGCGGCAGACAACATCTTTTAGCGTATCTGCCAGACTATAATTCATTCCACTCCTACCGTGTGGATTACTTATCAAACGTAAAACTCGAAGAACCTACTCCCCGCTTTGATGAGCTTCGCGCAGAGCTTGATCGGATGCAAAACAAAATGTGGGGCGTTAGCGTAAAACGGAACAAGTGGGGGCACGAGCATCTTGAGCACGTGGAATTCACGATCAAGGTAGACGACAACGAGGAGTATATTATAGGGCGCCTTGAACGCGAGAAACGCATTGGTACAGTTGAAAAGCTCGACGAGCACACATACCGTTTTTCTGCGGATGTCTATGATTCAAGCGAGATGATACCTTGGATCAGAACCTTTATTTGCCGTATTGTAAAAATAAACTTCTCTAATCGTAGCGTTGAAAATCAATTCAAAAAGGATCTGGAAGCTATGTATTGGATGTATGGTGTCAGGGAGGAGGTAAGCGAATGATATTCAGCGAGCTCTACTCTGCGTATTACAATACCGTTGCCGCTATCATATCCGGCATCATAGATGGAGAACACTCCGAAAAGGAATTGCAAAAGATCGTTGCCGAGCATGCATTTGGTGAGAGCGTGCTTACGATTATGCCATCGCTTAAAAACGAAAAATGGCAGCTTGTACATTCCGATATGACTACCTCGCTTGAACACAAACCCACGATGCCTCTGACTTTGCTTCAAAAACAATGGCTGAAGGCGATATCGCTTGATCCCCGTGTGAAGTTATTTGGTGTTGAGTTTCCCGACCTCGACGGTGTAGAGCCTCTTTTCACTCCTGCTGATTATCACATCTACGATCAATACAGCGACGGAGATCCCTTTGAGAATGAAGAATACATCCGACAGTTCAGAGTTATCTTGGAGGCGATCCGACAGGATACGCAGATCAAATTTGAAATGATCAACCGCAAAGGCAATACGATGTTTGTCAGATGTCGTCCCGTGCGGCTTGAATACTCCGAAAAGGATGATAAATTCAGAGTGATCACCGCTGGTTGGCGCGCTGTTTCAACTGTCAACCTTGCTAAAATCAGATCATGCGCCCATTACACTGGGGAAAGACAACTTGTGGGCGAGGAGCGAGCGGTGATATACGATACGATTACCGTTAGGCTACTCGATGATCGAAATGCGTTGGAGCGGTTTATGCTTCACTTTGCGCATTTTGAAAAGCAAGCCGAGAAGCTCGGTAAAAAGCATTATCTCGTAAAAATCAAATATGCTCACGATGATGAATCCGAAATGGTGATAAGAATTCTTTCCTTTGGACCGATGGTTGAGGTATTGGAATCGGAATCATTTAGAAATTTAGTCATCAAAAAGCTAAAAAAACAGTTAAACTGCGGACTCAAATAAGAGTTCGCAGCTTTTTTTCCGTGAAAAATAGCGGATATAATGGTAAAATATGCATGCAAGGTTACTTCATGCGGGTGTTTGAGCTGATCCTTCACCGCGGTGCACGAGGATATTCCAAAGTGTATGCCAGAAGAATGCTTGCACACTGAGCCTGTAAAGCTCTCCTTTCGCGGGTTCGAATCCCGCCGTGCGTCGTAAGACGTATCGCCAGTGGATTGGTTTCGTCCTTCGGGACGAAAAAAGACGGTACACGGAAGTCCGCTTTCGTGTGCCAGAACGTTTTTATTCAGAGATTCGTTATCATTCGGCAAAGAGAGAAAAGTCCCGCTTTTCTGTCAGAGCAATGCAAAAGCGAGCCTTGCCTGAGAGTGGATACCGTGCTTTCCCAATCGGTGCCAAAAGAAATCTTTCCGCGCCGTGCCGGAGGCACTTAAGTTTTCAGCCGCTGCTTTTGCATGAATGATGACGAAACGACTTTACTACCTTTAAGGAGGAATACATATAATGAAAAAAATGATCATCAATGAAAATCAAAAGGGTTTTCTCTTCAAAAACGGAAAGTATATCAAATTGCTCGAAGCGGGCAAACATCGCTTGCTTGGTGGCAAGGAGATCGAAATTTCCAATCTAGAACAACCTATTACCTGCGTCAGATGCGCTCTTGAAACGCTGCTTGCAGACCAAAACGTTGCTGACCGTGCAGCAGTAGTAGAGGTTGGAGATGAGGAACTTGCACTCCACTATGTGAATGGTAAGTTTTCGTCTGTTCTTCGTCCCGGAAAATATGCATTTTGGTCCGTGGTAGATCAGCACGAATTTAAAATTGTGAATATTTCAAATCCCACAGTTGATGAATCCATCCCCGAGTACATCTTCTCAAAAATTCCTCAGATCTACTACACCAAAATTGAGGTTGCCGAATACCAGAAGGCGAGACTGTATTTTAATCAAAAGCTTGAACGAATTTTGGATGCAGGCACGTACTATTTTTGGAGGACACCTATTAAGGTGGATGTAGACTTTGTGGATACCCGTTTGACGCAAATGGATATCACGGGTCAAGAGATACTGACTGCAGATAAAGTTTCGCTCCGCATCAATTTTGTCTGCAATTACCGAGTAACCGATTACGTCAAAATTCTGACCGAGATCGACGATTTTGCAGAGCAGATGCATGTGGCGGCACAGCTCGCTCTGCGTGAATACGTTGGTAAATACAAGCTGGATCAGATCCTGGAAAACAAGGAACAGATGTCCGAGTTTGTCTTCGAGAAGCTGAAAGCAAAGGAAAAAGATTTGTTCGTTGAAATTACGGATGCCGGTGTTAAGGATATCATTCTTCCCGGCGAGATTCGCGAGATCATGAACACCGTCCTTGTCGCCGAAAAGCGTGCGCAGGCTAACGTCATAACTCGCCGCGAAGAGGTTGCATCCACCCGCTCTTTACTAAATACAGCCAAGCTGATGGATGAAAACCAGACACTTTACAAACTCAAGGAGCTGGAGTACGTGGAGCGTATTTGCGAGAATGTTGGCAACATTTCTCTGAATGGCAACGGAAACATTCTTTCTCAGCTCACAGCAATTTTGAACGGAAACACCGTCTGAATCCGATGACAGTCGGGCGCGTTGTAACCGTATGTCTATAACACAAGCCCGACCGTACAGTATGAAAAGAGAATGACATGATAGAGATCATAGGAAACTTTAACACCGCCAAGTGCTTTGCATCCACCCTTGAGGATGGCGCACGCGAGCAGATCAAGGCGGTATGTGATACCCAGGCGTTTTCGTCATCCAAGATAAGAATTATGCCCGACGTTCATGCGGGCAAGGGGTGTACCATCGGTACAACTATGACAATAACCGACAAGATCGTGCCCTCGATGGTGGGTGTCGATATCGGTTGCGGAATGTATACCGTGTACCTCGGCAACATTGATATTGATTTTGAGAAGGTTGATGAGGCGGCACATTTCATCCCTTGCGGAAGAGACGTTTGGGATGGCAGACAGGAGAGATTCGACCTTACTCAACTCCGTTGTTACAGATATCTCAAGGACTCCAAGAGACTTGAGAGATCGCTCGGAACACTTGGAGGCGGTAATCACTTCATTGAGATCGACGTGGATGAGAACGGCGGCAAGTACCTTGTGATTCACTCGGGAAGCCGTAATCTCGGCACGCAGGTCGCGGAGTTTTATCAGCAGATAGCCGTTGACCTGAACGTAGGCAAGGAGGAGTATTTTAGACAACGCGAGGAGATCATCCGCACCTACAAGGAGCAAGGCAAAAGAGGTGAGATTCAGGCAACAATTAAGGCACTCGAGAAGGAGTTTAAGGCAAAGGAGCCTTCCCTCCCCCGTGACCTTTGCTTCCTCTACGATTCTTTTATGGCTGATTATCTCCACGACATGGATATTTGCCAGAAGTTCGCAGAGAGAAACCGCGCCAAGATTGCGGAGATCATTCTTGAACGTTGCGGCTGGACCGCAATTGAGACCTTCCAGACCATCCACAACTACATAGATGTAAATGAGATGATACTCCGTAAGGGTGCTGTATCAGCGAAAATGGGTGAGAAGCTCCTCATCCCCGTCAATATGCGTGACGGCTCACTTGTCTGCATCGGCAAGGGTAACGAGGATTGGAACTGCTCCGCACCTCATGGCGCAGGACGTCTTATGTCACGTTCTGCCGCCTTCGAGCGTCTAAGCATGGCAGAGTACGAGGCGGAGATGGCAGGTATTTACTCCACGTGCGTAGTCCCCGATACGCTTGACGAGTCACCGATGGCATACAAGAGCATGGACGAGATCATCGAGAACATCGAGCCTACCGCAGAGATTATCTGCAGAATAAAGCCTATCTACAACTTTAAGGCTTCAGAGTGAAACATATACCTACCGATCAGTTTTGTGCTAACCATTTCCGCCGTTGAAACCTCATTACAACTTCTGCTATAAACCCGCTAAATTTTTTAACAAGCTAATCAGTTTCTTGCCGTCCTTCGCCGTCCTTCGCCATCCCTCTTCGTCCTTAAAAAATGTCTGAAACAGACTTGAAAAGCGCTATTTTGGGAAAAGTGGCAGGAAACTAAAAGGCGAATAATAAATGAGCGAAAAAATCTCCCGAGAGCTCACTCGGGAGATATAAGATATTACAATCTTTCAATGATTTCTTTTCTTGCGCTGTTGATTTTCAGAAGCCTTTTTCTCGTGGTAAGCTTGATTCCGACTTTTTCGCAAATGTCTGTAAGAATCCCATGCAAGGTATCGTCGCAAATCATTATTTCTGCGGGCTTGCCGAATTGCTCGGTAAAGTAATTAAGCATATTAAATACGACGTTCGGTTTATTGTGCGACGGGGAAAGCATTTGATTGTCCATGATATATCCACTCTCGTGCTCAACTGCCAATAGAAGCTGGGGGAATGATTCGCGCCCATCATCGTCAACGAATATAACGTCCAAATATGACCAATCAAGCTCTACGGAATATTTGGTGCTTGGCATATCGCGAACTTTTCCCATCCATTCATTCTCGTGTACCGTAACAATGGGAGCATTCGTAATATCTGCTGAAAACTCTATTGCAAAAGGATGCGTATAATACAGCTTGTCCTTGGGCTCATACCAACGAACGAGGTTTTTACCCTTGTCAAATTCGGGATCCAAGCCCTGCTCATAAATCGCACGAAGCATCATGTGTAAGTTTTCAAAAGCTGTTGTCAGAAAATCAATATCTTTCTCTTCAAGAGGCGTCGGCACGTATCCGATCTCATAACGATCAAAGTGGAGCCACGCTCCTTTGCCGCGGAATTTATAGCCAAGCTCTTTGATTACTTCATAATCTTCTTTGCTTATATCTTCTCTGTTATCCCAAAGACATATATAAGCATTCTGAAGCATAAACACGGGCTCGTGCTTTTCGTTTTTAGACGTAAGCATCTCTCTTGCCCTCATATAGTTGTCTTCGCCGATGTAACAAGCAATACCGCACCTCTGCGCAGATTCTCCGATAAAAGAGAAAAATACGGTTTTGCTTTTATCCTTCCAAATATATGTGAAACGGTCTTTTTCTTCAAAATCATTCCACGGCGAAAAATTTCCTATTTCCGAAGCTAAAAAATATAGATACAACCATTTTTCTTTTAATTTGCTTTTCATAGCGACCTCTCACTTCATTTATATGTTCTCGTCGTTTGCAATAAAATCAACAATGTTCTTGTGAATCACGCCGTCTCGTTTTTGGAGAAGCGGGTCAAGTGTCAAAAGGCGCTTCGGGTAGTTGTCGCGGATGGAGGCGAACGGCTTGTACTCGCGTTCTTCTGTTGCAGGGTCCATAATCGTCATAGCTACCTGCAGGTAGCGGTATTCACCATCGGTACGGGTGATAAAATCACACTCCAGTTTTCCGATGCGCCCGACACTCATCTTGTATCCCTTTGCGCTGAGATAGGTGTAAACGATATTCTCAAGAAACGGACCGTAATTGATCCTCGCATCTACGTTACGCGCAAAATAAATACCAAGGTCTGCAAGATAATACTTTTGT
>JAZQKM010000220.1:0-12175 GCA_045542155.1 Eubacteriales bacterium | reverse complement strand
CCATTGCATCGCGCAAGGGCTTGATGATCTTATATCTTGCCTGCATTGCCTTTGCCATCTTTTCTTGGTTAACACCTGCAAGGCCGTCGGGATCGTCACTTTCAAGATAGATCATAACAGGCAGAGTATCCACACGGTGCTTGATTTTGGCAACTTCCCAATCCGCCAAAGTAGAAAGCGTTTTGAGCGATGCCTTCTTTTGGGTAACCTTGGTAATGGGCTGATAGCTCCACTCAACGCTAACCTTGCGAGCACCGAGTGCATAGCATTCTTCTACAACCATACGAACAAATTCAGGTTGGTCAAGGGATGCAAGAATCATAACGTCCTGCCCCTTTTGCACGTTGCCACCCATTTTGGCAATCAGCTTTGCATAATTTCTCAAAATTGACTTTTTCATAATTTATCCTTTCTTTGCCGCCGAGCGGCGGGATGATTTTCTTTTATGGCATTAGTATACCACATTTTTCCCCCTCTGCCAAGTCAATCCCACAAAAAAATTGCAAAAAGCGAGTAAAATCTTACAATTCTTATTGACTTTTGAAAAAAAGTGTGCTATGATATAGAATGTAAATTCATTATTTGGAGGGTTTCCATTATGAAGCATATTCAAACCATTGAAACTCGTAACCTTTGCGAAAGCGCAAAGAACGGCGGTTGCGGCGAATGCCAAACCTCTTGCCAATCTGCTTGCAAGACCAGCTGCGGTATCGCTAACCAGCAGTGCGAGAACACCGAGAAATAATTTTTCTCAACAGGGGCTGTCTCACTTCGCGCAGAACAAAAGCCACGTGGATATGGCAACCCCAATTTCATTAAATTTTGTAGCAAGTTGCTATAAAGGTTGAAATCCGTCGAGAAAAACTCGGCGGATTTCTTCATTGTATGTGGCTTTTTAGTCGCGCTCGACCTCTCTGCCGTACGCTTGTACGGCTACGATTGGTCGATCACGCCTTCTGCATCAAATTGAGGCAGCCTATCCCAAATCTGCCTTCGTGGCGGCGTTTTTAATGCCTGTCCTAAGGCGCATTTTCATGCAATCAAAGGAGTTTTACATATATGGTACATCAATACAAATTGGGCGGATACAACATCGTTCTCGATTCCTGCTCGGGCGGCATTCACGTAGTAGACGAGGTGGCTTATGACATCATTGCCCTCTATGAAAACGAAACCCGTGAAGAGATTATCGCCCAAATGAATAAAA
Organism: Eubacteriales bacterium; assembly: GCA_045542155.1. Taxonomy (GTDB): domain Bacteria; phylum Bacillota; class Clostridia; order Oscillospirales; family CAG-272; genus UMGS1865. Next base: position 10,968 of record JAZQKM010000220.1, on the reverse strand, counting down.
AATACGCTAACCGCGATGATATTACTGCGACTGATATTGAAGAGTGCTACGACCAAGTAACCTCTCTCAAGGAGAACGGCAAGCTCTTCTCCCCCGACACCTTTGAGGGCATGGCGGGACACTTGAAGGAAAAGACCTCGGGCGTTATCAAGGCTCTCTGCCTGCACGTGGCGCACACCTGCAACCTCAACTGCTCCTATTGCTTTGCAAGCCAAGGCAAGTATCACGGTGACAGAGCCGTAATGAGCTTTGAGGTAGGCAAACAAGCACTCGATTTCCTTGTTGCCAACTCGGGCACGCGCCGCAACCTTGAAGTCGACTTCTTTGGCGGTGAACCCCTGATGAACTTTGACGTTGTCAAGCAGCTCGTGGCATACGCGCGCTCCATTGAAAAGGAGAAAGGCAAGAATTTCCGCTTTACGCTCACCACAAACGGTATGCTCGTTGACGATGACGTCATTGATTTTGCCAACCGTGAGTGCCACAACGTAGTCCTCAGCCTGGACGGCAGAAAAGAAATTCACGACCGCTATCGCGTAGACTATGCAGGTAGAGGTAGCTGGGAGCAGATCGTTCCCAAGTTCCAAAAGTTCGTCAAGGAACGTGGCGGCAAGGGCTATTATATGCGCGGCACATTCACCCACGCAAACCCCGATTTTCTCAAGGATATTCAAACAATGCTCGACCTCGGCTTCAATGAGCTCAGCATGGAGCCCGTTGTTTGTGCCCCCGGTGATCCCTCGGAATTGACACAAGAAGACCTGCCTATCGTTCTTGAACAGTACGAAAGGCTGGCAGAGCTGATGCTCGAGCGCGACCGCGAAGGACGTCCTTTCACCTTCTATCACTATATGATCGACTTGACCGGTGGTCCTTGCATCTACAAGCGCATTTCGGGCTGCGGCTCGGGAACCGAATATATGGCTGTTACCCCTTGGGGCGATCTTTACCCCTGCCATCAATTTGTTGGCGAGGAAAAGTTCAAGCTCGGTGACATTTGGAACGGTGTAACAAACAAGCCTATTCAATGCGATTTTGCAAGCTGCAACGTCTACGCACGCCCCGACTGCCGCGACTGCTGGGCAAAGCTCTACTGCTCGGGCGGTTGTGCCGCAAACGCCTACCATTCAACGGGTAGCGTAACCGGCGTTTACAAATATGGCTGCGAGCTCTTCCGCAAGAGAATGGAATGTGCCATTATGGTAGAAATCGCACGTACGCTGGCTAAAAACGAACAATGAAGAAGATAAACACTCCCATTTGCGATTTTGTTCGCGCCTATGCACAAAGCAAAACAACACGTATGCACATGCCCGGTCACAAGGGAGCAGGCACGCTTGGCGTGGAAGCCCTCGATATTACCGAAATTTTGGGCGCGGACTCACTCTATGAGGCAGACGGCATCATACACGAGAGTGAGGAGATTGCCTCTTCCCTTTTCGGCGCACACACATTTTACTCGACCGAGGGCTCGTCGCAATGCATTCGTGCATTGCTTTATCTTGCGCTCCTGAAGGCACGTACAGCAAAAAAAGCTCCCCTCGTGTGGGCGGCACGCAACGCACACAAGACATTTCTTTCTGCCATAGCACTCCTTGATATGGACGTAGAATGGTTATACGGTAACGAAAAAGAGAATTATCTTTCTTGCACGCTCTGCCCCGCAGAACTCGAAAAAGCATTCCAAAGCGCAGACGCATTGCCCGTAGCACTCTATTTGACCTCGCCTGACTATCTTGGAAATATCGCAGACGTCTCGGCAATCGCCGAGGTTTGCCACCGTTATGGCGTGCTCCTTTTGGCGGACTGCGCGCACGGCGCGTATCTCAAGTTTTTGCCAAATTCCCTTTATCCCACCGACCTCGGCGCGGATATGTGCTGCTCGTCGGCACACAAAACACTCCCCACACTCACGGGTGGCGCGTATTTGCATCTTGCAAAAGATATCGATGCCGACCTGCTTGCCCACGCAAAGGATTCGCTGGCGCTCTTCGGCTCGACCAGCCCCTCTTATCTCATCTTACAATCGCTCGATGCGACAAATGCATATTTGGCAAAAGAGTGCCGCGAGAATCTCATCCGCGCGACCGCGCGACTTGATGAATTGAAGGCCCATTTGCAGTCAAAAGGATACACCTGCGTGGGAAATGAACCGCTCAAAATTACGCTTGCAACCAAGTCTTTTGGCTATACGGGTATCGATTTCGCTTCGCATCTACGCGAGAACGGCATCGAATGCGAATTTGCCGACGCCGATTTTGTTGTTTTGATGCCTGCCACTGACGTTGGAGCAGACGAGCTTGCACACCTTGAAATGGTCGCAACGTCTCTTCCCCCAAAAGAGCCTATTACCGTCACTCTACCCACACCTGCAAAAGCAGAGCGTGTGATGCGTGTGCGTGAAGCACTCCTCTCCCCTGCTGAAACGGTTGCGGTTGGAGATAGCATTGGAAGAATCCTCGCCTCGCCGAGCGTTTCCTGCCCCCCCGCCGTGCCGATTGTTGTATGCGGTGAGAGAATTGACCAATCTGCCGCCGAAGCGTTTGCCTACTACGGTGTTGAGACTCTGCGCGTGGTAAAAGAGTAAGTCAATCAATTTCGAGCTAACATCTTGATTTTTCACAAAAACTGTGCTATTCTATAAGAAGAAACAACGAAAGGAGAACCTATTATGCGTATTCAAGAATCGGGAGAAATGTATTTGGAGACCATCCTGCGCCTTTCTCAAAAATCGGGGCACGTACGCGCCATTGACGTTGGCGAAGAAATGGGTTACTCCAAGCCCTCGGTCAGCCGCGCGATGAGCCTGCTCAAGCAAGGCGGATACGTCGTCATCGACCGTAACGGTGCCATTACCCTGACAGATGCAGGACGTGAGCTTGCCGAAAAAATTTATGAGCGCCACACGCTCATTACCAATTTTCTCATTTCCATTGGCGTGGACGAAGAAACTGCCGCCGAGGATGCCTGCAAAATGGAGCACAGCATTAGCGACGCTTCGTTTGAGGCTATTAAAAAATTAGCAGAAAAGAATAACGTACTATAAAACAGAAAAGCAGAGCAAGTCTGGCGACTTGCTCTGCTTTTTTATTCTTCCCACGGAAGGGTTAATTTGGTTATTCCAAAACGGCCAAAGCTCATAGTTACGCGAACGTCTCCTTGGTAAATCTTCTGCGATGCTTCAATCTCATATTTTGTGCCCCACTGCTGAATGTGCGCCTCATCGTAGACACCAATATTAACGCCATCCTTTATGCGATAACGAAAAAGTTCTCCTCTCTCATAGTTCTTTCTATCCATAAACACAGACAGCGTAGCATCATTTCCCGAAGAAGTGCCAACGATGGAAATTTGACCCGTGGTTGTCGTCCTTGTCCATTCTCCGTTTTCGTTCTGTTTATAAACGTAAATCGTTTCACCATCCACCTCATAATAGGTCTCACGATTCGATCTCTCCGTCACGCAAATAAGATTGCCATCAACCTTTATCTTTGATATGGTTTGATTCGTAATAATACCATATGAACCATCGTGGTAACTGACTTGAGCAGACACATCTATCGTAAAGTTGCCTCCACTGAGAAAAATACACAGCTTTAGTCTATCGGCAGGATGCACGAGAATGAAAAAAAGTAAGCAAAGCAAAAATACGCCCAACACAACCCATCCAATTATTTTATATATCCATGATGCTATCGCCTCAAATTTTGTTGTCTTCTTTTGCGGATCGGGCATTTGGGAGCCTCTTTCGACATTCTCCTCTCGAATTACTTCCCAAAAATTGTTGTTATCCATATAGTTCTCTCACTTTCTCAAAAGCTTGCAATCAAATTTGTTTTTTGTTACCATATAAAAGGGATGAGACGATATTTAACCTTCTTTTTGTAGTCGGCATAGCCGTCAAGTCCCTCGGCGAGCACCTTTTCTTCGTTCAAGATACGCACTACCATAATAATAGGATACGGCAAGAAGCACAAGAGTGAGAAGAAGGAGCCAAGCACGAGCGGAATGGATAAAAACAGCCAAATGGTAACGGCATACATCGGGTGACGAACAATGCCGTAGAGCCCACTGCTAACAACCTTTTGCCCCTCTTGCACCTCAATCGTGCGAGAAAGATATGCGTTCTCACGCATGACCTCGGCATAGAGGGCGTAAGACGCCAACAAAATGACCGACGCCACGATAACAAGCCACGTGGGCACGTGCGACCAGCCAAAGCGATAGTCCAAGCCTGCAACAATAAAGCCTGCCAAGAATAGCAGTCCCGAAAGTGCGACAACGCCCTTTTGGGTGTTTTCTTTTTCCTTTGCGTCAAGGCGTTTTTGTAGCAGCTCGGGGGATTTGATGAGCAACGCCGCGCCGAGAATGAGCATCGGGATGAATAGCAATCCAATAAAAACCCATCCGCCCGTAAAGGCAAAGCTGCCCGCGGGCAGGAACAAAAGCGCGCCTACGAGCACAAGACCGCAGAGGAATTTTATAAGGGCGTTCAAAAGAAGTTTTGCTTTTTGCATTGTCTCTCTCCTTACAGCATCGCCAAAATTTCGGCGGCATTGGTGTCGGGCTTAACTTTTGGCATCACGGCCTCAATGTTACCCTCGGCATCGATGAGATAGGTGGAGCGCACCACACCCATTGAGACCTTGCCATAGTTCTTCTTCTCTTGCCAAACGCCGTATGCTTCGATGGCTTGGCGGTCGGGGTCGGAGAGCAGGATGAAGGGCAATTCGTACTTTTCGGCAAACTTCTGATGCGACGCTACACTATCGCGGCTAATGCCGATGACAACGACATCACGTGCTTCAAATTCCTTGTATGCACCTGCAAATGCGCAGGCTTGACGGGTGCAACCGGGCGTATTATCTTTCGGATAAAAATACAACACAACACGCTTTCCCAAAAAGTTGGAAAGAGAGACGGCATTTCCATCCTTATCAAAAAGTGTAAAATCGGGGGCTTTGGTTCCTATTTGCAGCATAGTAGGGTCTCCTTTGCTTTTATTCTTGCGGCAGGCGGCGCATAATGCCGCTACCGTTTTGTTTGAGCCAACGGTCGTGCTTTTTGTAGTCGGGGTATACTCGCAAAACTTCGTTGTAAAACTCTTTGGAATGGTTCATATGCTTGAGGTGGCAGAGCTCGTGCACGATAACGCTATCCATCACCTCGATGGGCATAAGCAAGAGCAGACAGTTAAAATTGAGGTTCCTTTTGCCGCTGCAGCTACCCCATTTGCTTTTTTGATGGCGAATGGTTACACGGTTGTAATCTACACCAACAAGCGCGGCATAATACTTGACGCGCGGCGGAATAATGGCACGTGCACGCTCCGTCAAAAAACGAACCCCCTCTTCGGTCAAAGGCGGACCGCTCAGCTCTTTTTTGACAGTTGCGAGCTTTTTGCGTATCCAATCCTCGTGACGTGCAACAAAAGAGGCAATTTCTTCCTGTCGCATCGCGCGCGGTGCGCGGACGATGACCTCGCCCGACTTGATTTGTAAGGCAACCGTTTTGCGGTCGCTTTTGATAACACGGTATTGCATAACGGCTCCTTTCGTAGTTTATATTTCATTTTCCACAGCAATGAACTTTCTTAGCGGATAGGGTCTTGGAGGTGCCTAGCCGCTCGCGATAGCCAAGCGAGCAATGCGCTCGCACCGACTGTCTGTCCACAAACTAAAGGCTTCCTTTTTGAACGACTGTCAGAGCGTTTTTGAAGGGGTGTGGGGGAACTTTTTGCAAAAAGTTCCCCCACAATCTCGTCCCCTTATTCTCCCAATACACTCGCGACGGCGGACATAATGCCAATGCGGCCGCTCTCGTAAGTAAGACCGCCTTGGAAGAAAGCGGTATAGGGGGCGCGCAGAGGTCCGTCGGCGGAGAGCTCGATGGAGCTGCCCTGCACGAAGGCGCCTGCCGCCATAATAACCTGGTCTCCGTAGCCGGGCATTGCCCAAGGCTCGGGAGTAACGAAAGCATCGACGGGAGAGCCCGCTTGAATACCGCGACAGAACGCGCAAAGCCCTTCGGCGCTGCCCATAATGACAGATTGAATAATATCGTGGCGTTCCTCGCTCCAACGGGGTTCTACCACGTAGCCGAGTTTTTCAAACATATAAGCCGCAAGGTGTGCGGTTTTGAGGGCTTGCGCCACGGTGTGAGGCGCATAGAAAAGTCCCTTGAACATCGATTTGTTTTGTCCCAAGGTAGCACCTGCTTCGGCACCGATGCCGACAGAGGTCATACGGTAGGACGCCAGCTCAACGGCACGGCGTGTGCCTGCAAGATAACCGCCTGTCTCTGCCATTCCGCCACCGGGGTTCTTGATAAGAGAACCGATAACAAGGTCGGCACCAACAGCCGTGGGTTCTTTATCTTCAACAAATTCACCGTAGCAGTTATCAACCACCACAAAGGTCTCGGGGCTAATGTTCTTAACAAACTTGACAAGCTCGCCAATTTCATCCACGCTCAAGGTCTTGCGGTTGAGGTATCCCTTGGAGCGTTGCACGAATACCATCTTGGCGCGGCTACCGAGAGCGCGGAGCTTGTCCTCAATTTCGGTAAAGTTGAAGGTGCCGTCGGAGTTCAAGTCGGTCTGCTCGTAGTCAACGCCAAAATCGCGCAAAGAGCCGTTTCCGGGCGTGCCCGAAAGACCGATAACCTCTTCAAGGGTATCGTAAGGCTTGCCCGCTACCGAATACATCACGTCACCCGGACGGAGAATACCGAAAAGTCCGATAGAGAGCGCGTGCGTACCGCTAATAATGGTTTGGCGAACAACGGCGGCTTCTGCGCCCATTACCTCTGCCCAAACCTCTTCAAGCACCTCACGGCCACGGTCATCATAACCGTAGCCGCTGGTGGATTGAAAACAGGTGTCACTTACACGGTGGGTGCGAAATGCATCCATCACCTTTTGTGTGTTGAGGAATGCGACCTCATCAATGTGTTGAAATTGTACCACGAGAGCCTGCTCGGCTTCAAGTGCGAGGTCTTGTATCTTTTTGGAAAATATCATTTTTTGTGTCTCTTTCTTTTGACAACCGAATTATTCAACGATGTAATCGTTGGGGTCGATGCTCGGGAATTCTACGTCCTCGGAGGTTTTGCGACCGGAGATTTCCTCATAGAATGCAGCGTGAGAAACGTGCTGATAAGGTGTGAGGAAGTAGTAACCGATGCCGCAAGTGCAGCAAGCGGCGAGCAGATCCCAACCGATAAAGCTGAAGTCAAGGCAGAACAGACGGAACTTGTTGCCCCTCATCATCTGGCGAGAGAGGCGCAGAGCCTCGATAGCGCCTACACCGGGGTAATCAGCCATAATCAGATGCGCCATAGAATACGCATAAGATACGGGAATGCTGATACAAACGGAAATCATAGCGCCGAGGAAGGTCAAACCTACAAAAGCAAGAAAACCACTCGCAGCGGCAATGGCGGATCCGCTCAGCATTGCGGGGATAGAGGCAACAAAAGAAGCGCCGCCAATCAAGGTACAAATAATCATCGGGAGCATCGTTAGCTCCATAATCAAAGTGTGGCAGAAGTTTAAACCGATAGTTTTGAAGTAATCGTGCGTAAAGTACTCAAAAAGTGTGCCGGGGGTGATTCCGTCCTCTCTGCCATCAAGAACATTCAAACAGAACTTTCGATAACCGACTTTAATGGGAGAAGAGAGAAACAGGTTGACAAGGAAAAGGAGCACGGTTGCACCGATAACAAAAACAACGAAGAAAGTGAGAATAAAGCCTATAATAGGATATTCATCCATAAACACTTCACCCATTGCCTCAAAATCGAGGTCAGCAATGGCTTTTTCAAGCGCCTCCGACTGCTCGGGGGTCAAAATGGGCTCAGTTTCAACAATTTCTTCTTCGGCTTCGTAATCGGGATCCGTGTAGTCAACATCTTCTTCATAGCCTCCGATGTTGGCATTGAAGCCGCTACCACCGACGGATACACTACCGCCGCTGAGAGTAACGCCACCCAAAATAGCCGCAATCAGGGTAACCAATGCAGCCATCCACCAAAATCCCTTGAGTGCTTGGCGCGCGGTTCTGCGGAAATCCGCTGCTCTTGCGGGACGTGCTTGATAAAAGTTTTGTTCGTAATTCATTTTAGTCTTCCTTTCCGAAAATAAATTTTATGCTGTTGCGATTGGCGTGCATATATTCTATCACACAGTCGCTTGATTGTCAATTATATTCCTTGGATGTTTACGGATTGTTTACAACTTTGCGCTCAGTATTGTTCAATGATAGCACGGAAGGTCATTCCGCGTTCCTTATAGTTTTTAAAAGCATCAAAGCTTGCACAAGCGGGAGAAAGCAAAACGATATCGCCCTCCTGCGCCGTGGTACAGGCAAGCTTGACGGCTTCGGTAAAGTCCGGCTGCAAATAAACGGGAATCTTGCCCTGCTGTACCTCTTCCTTTTGCGAAAGAGCCGTAAGAATCTTACCTGCGGTCGCTCCCGTAATAACAGCTGCCTTGGCATATTCGCAAATGGCATCGGCAAGAGGCTCAAAAGGTGTCTTTTTATCCGAGCCACCGCAGATAACGATGGGCTTGGCAGGCATTGCCGAAAGCACCGCTGCCGTTCTGACGGGAGTAGAGTCAATCGAGCTATCGTAATAGGTCACGCCACCCGACACACGCACAGGCTCCATACGGTGTTTCACACCCGTAAAGGTGGTTGCAACCTCGCGCACACTCTCGGGAGATGCATACTCAAAGGTGAGCGCAATGGCACACATCAAATTTTCAAGATTGTGGCGACCTCTGAGAAGCAGTTGACCGTCTTGCATGATGTCATGCTCAACGCCCTCGCTCCAAAGGTAAATCTTCCCTTCCCTTACGTATATAGCGCTATCAAAGTCACGCAGAGGAAAATCAGAGGGCGCGGTTTTACGCGAAGAAAAATAAGTAATGGGAATATCAACCGTTTTAGCCAACTCTGCCGTAATACGGTTTTCGGCATTGAGCACTACGCGACGGCAAGGCGCATGACGAAAACCGTTTGCCTTAGCCTCGGTATATTCCTCCATATCTGTATGCCAATCGAGATGGTTGGGGGTTACGTTTGTAATAACCGTAACGTGCGGAGAACGCTTTGCTCCTTGCAGTTGGAAGCTGGAAAGCTCTACGACCGCAAAATCGTGCTCGGTCATATCCGCTACCATGGGCAAAAGAGGCGTACCAATGTTTCCGCCAACGTAAATGTGTGTTTTTTCATCATCCTTATATTCTTGCGAAAGAATGAGACCTGTCAAGGTGGTCGAAGTAGTCTTACCGTCGCTGCCGGTAATGCCAATGACGGTTGCGGGTGTCAGCTCGAAGAAAAGCTCCATTTCCGAGGTCAGCACCGCTCCTCTTTCCACCGCTTTTTTGAAAGCGGGAATATCGGGGCGAAGCCCGGGCGAACGGAAGATGATCTCCTCGTCAAGGTCATCAAGATAGTCCTCGCCAAGCTTTAGGGTGGCGCCTTGCTTTTCAATTTCGTCAGCGTATTCGCCAATCTCTTCGCGTGTTTTTCTGTCACGCGCGACAACGATAGCTCCGCGTATGAGCAAAAAGCCGATGAGGGGACGGTTCGATACACCAAGCCCTACCACCGCGCATCTTTTGCCGCGTATGTATTGCATCCAATCAAGTAAATTCAAGAGTCTCTTCCCTCCTTGGTCGCCGCCCTTGGGCGGATGTGGCGTGTGCGCGGCTATGCCCGCGCGTGTGCGATGAGCCAATCTATATAATATTATATTCTATTTCTTCGGAAGTTGCAATAGAAAAAGACGAGAAATTACAAAATTTTTCAAAAAATAATGCTCTCCCCCTTTTCAAAAAGCTTTTTTTCTGTTATAATGATAAGAGATGACTGTTACACTACGCTTTGCGAAAGGATGGATGCCAATGGCTACAACAAAAAAGCAAGACGCACAACAACAATATAATGACCAAAGTATAAAAGCCCTAAAAGGTGCAGACAGAGTTAGAAAACGCCCCTCGGTTATATTCGGCTCGGACGGTCTTGAAGGATGCGAGCACTCCTTCTTCGAAATTCTCTCCAACTCGGTCGACGAGGCAAAAGCAGGACACGGTAAAGAAATTAAGGTTACCGTTTTTCAAGATAGAAGCATTGAGGTTGACGACCACGGACGCGGTGTTCCGCTTGGATGGAACGAGGCCGAAGGTCGTTGGAACTGGGATCTGATCTACTGCGAGCTTTATGCAGGCGGTAAATATGAAAACAACAGCGGCGGCGGTGCGTATGAATACTCGCTTGGTCTGAACGGTCTTGGCGCGTGCGCTACGCAGTATGCCTCGGAATATATGATCGTCAAATCCTACGACGGAACAACAGAACGCAGCATTCGCTTCCGTCGCGGTGAGGTCAACGGCGAATTGCAAGAAAGGCCCCTTTCCCCCAAGGAAAAACGCACGGGCACCGTCGTTCTTTGGCGCCCTGACCTCAAGGTCTTTACCGACATCAACATTCCCCCCGAGTTCTTCCGCGACACCCTGCACCGCCAGGCAGTGGTCAATCCGGGAACGACCTTTGTTCTCCACATTGAGCAAGAGGATGAGACCTTCACCGAAGAAAAATTCGTTTATGAAAACGGTATTTCCGACTATCTTACGGAACAGGTTGGCGACAAGAGCCTGACCGCTCCCGTTTCGTGGCATATTGAAACACAGGGACGCGACAGAGCCGACCTTGACGAATACAAATTCAAGGCAGATATCACCTTCTGCGTTTCCAATACGGTTACCTTCTTGGAGTATTACCACAACTCGAGTTACCTTGAATACGGCGGCTCGCCCGACAAAGCCGTAAAGCTCGCCTTTACCTACGCGCTCGATAAATACCTCAAATCGCACAACCGCTATGCAAAAAACGAAACCAAGATCACCTTTAACGATATTGCCGACTGCTTGGCACTTATCATCAGCGGTTCTTCGACCTCGAC